>DATKYB010000087.1 GCA_035528715.1 Nitrospinota bacterium
TATCATATGTTTCATCTTTGCCCCGATCAGAATGAATAACCTCAGAATAGTACCCAATAGCCGCCTTGTAATCTCCTTTATGAAATAAATCTTCTCCAATTATATAATAAACAATGGATTTTACCTCTCGATTTTTGGACAATGTTACGATGTTCTGATAATCCTTTAATGACTCGGAATAAAAGCCTTTTTTATAATATATCAGCCCCCTGTTTAATAAAGACTCTTCATACCAAGCACTTTTGGGATGCTTCTTTATAATCCTTGTTAACTCCTTTATGGCCATATCATCTTTTTCTTGGCTTAGATAGGCCTTTGCAACCATATACATCGCTCTATCCAAATCTTTATCCTTCGGATATAATCGAATCATCTTTTTAAAATACTCTATGGCCAAATCATATTCTCTTTTTTTATAATAAGACCAGCCCAATCCATATAAGACCTTACTTAAAAAAGGATAATCAGAATTCTCGTTAAGAAATCCAAGATAGATCTCGATTGCTTTATCGTAATTTCCTATGTGAAAAAAACTCTCTCCAAGTTGAAATTTTGCTTCTCCCAATAAGTTAAAGTCTGTATATTGACTGATGAGGAATTGAAGATTAATCATTGCTTCTTCAAATCTCTTTTGTTTAAAGAGAATTTTAGATGCTCGAAAGATACAGTCCGGTACTAATGAACTCTTAGGAAAATCTTTATAGACTTTTTGATAATTTTCTAATGACCTCTCTAATTGACCTTTCTTCTCATACAGTATTCCTAAAGAATAATATGTGTAGTCTAAATATTGGCTCTTTGGATATTCCGTTGCTAACCTTTCATAAACAGCTATAGCTTTCTCATATTCTTTAAGATTAAAATAGGATTCTCCTTTCCAGTATAATACTTCCGAAGACAATTGATTATTTGGCCATCTGGAGAGGAAGTTATCAAATTCATCTATTGCTAAGGAGTATCTTTGATCTTTAAAATAACTCTTTCCAATCATCAATAAAGAATTGTTAACTAAAGGGCTCTCTGGGTAGTCTTTGATCAAACGTTTATAATTCTTTACAGCCCTTTGATAGTCTTCTTTTGAAAAAAAGGATTCCGCCAAAAAAAACCGTACTAAATCCCTTTTCTTTCCCTTAGGAAACTTTTCAAGATATTTCTCAAACTCCTTGATGGCTAAGTCATAGAGCTTATCATTATAGGCCTTTATACCAAAGGAATATATTTGAAACTCCTGACTTAAAGTTTTGCCATAAATCGATGTATGAGATGACAGGAATATAGTTAAGAAGATGAAAAGAAAAAGGGGAAATCTATGTTTTATTTGCTCTTTATTCCTCAGTATGGCAGAATCTACAAGCCTCATAACCTGCCTCTAAAGCCTCTCCTGGATTCTTGAACCATATCTTATCTTCACTGCTTAAGCCCAGGGCATATCTACATTGTGGATTGTGATATCTTTTTCTTTTGGACTTTAGAGAACCGACAAATTTCTTACCAGAAGAGAATACATAATTCTCCTTTGGTCTTTCTCTCAATAAAGTCTCTGAAGAAACCTTTTGAATTTCGGGTTTATCGTTATCATATGTCTCTAAAACAAAAAGGTTCTTTAATCTCCAGATAATCCAGTAAAGTGCAAAAGATATGGATTCTATTATTTTACTTAACATTTGATAGATTCATTTAAATTCAAGATTTCTATTCTTAGTAAGAATTTAACACACTTCATGAAAAAGTCAATACAAACTCCTCTCCATTTCAAATCTATACATAAACAACACAGTTATCTATCAATCTGGCTTTGCCAATCGTGACGGCTACTGCTATAAGAGCTTTATCTTCTATAACATTAAAAGGTTCTAGAGTTTCCGGATTACATATATCAATATAATCAATGACTGTTCTTTTCTCTGATTTTATAATCCTTTCCATCTCATCCATTATTATCTTAGCGTTAAACTCTCCCTTCTTTATCATATCCTCAGCCCTCTTAAGTGCCCTATTAAGTGAAAGGGCCGATAATCTCTCCTCTTTGCTCAGATAACTATTTCTGGAACTCATCGCTAATCCATCACTCTCTCTTAAGATAGGCAAACCAATAACCTCTACATCCATATTAAGATCCTTGACCATCTTCTTTATTACCAGTAACTGCTGGAAGTCCTTCTCTCCAAAATAAGCCTTATGAGGTTTACATATGTTAAAAAGCTTTGCCACCACGGTTGCAACCCCTCTAAAGTGTCCGGGCCTTGATCTCCCACATAACCTTTCTGTAATCTTTTCAACATTTACATATGTATAGAATTTTTCGGAATACATCTCATCAACGTTTGGATGGAATACTATATCAACACCCACTTCTTTAGATTTCTTTATATCGGACTCTATATCTCTTGGATATTGACCGTAGTCCTCACCAGCAATAAATTGAGTAGGATTTACAAAAATGCTTATAATCAACCTTTCTGTATCCTTCTTTGCCTTGCGCATAAGACTCAGATGACCCTCATGAAGGAAACCCATTGTAGGAACTAAACCAATGATATGACCCTGCTTTCTTAATTTATTAGAGATAAATTGCATTTCCTCTACAGATTCTATAATTTTCATTTTGCCTTCCCTCTAAGAATAACTGTGCTCATCATCAGGGAAATCTCCTTTGATTACTTCATCTCTAAATTCCTCAACCGCTTTTATTATAATTTGACCAAGCTCAGCATATTTCTTAACAAACTTTGGGGTAAAACCTTCAAATAATCCAAGCATATCATGAAGAACTAAAACCTGACCATCGCAATCAGGTCCAGCACCAATTCCGATTGTTGGAATATTTAGCTTTTTAGTTATCTTATGAGCCAATTTTAAAGGCATTCCCTCCAAAATCACAGAAAATGCGCCTGCCCTCTCCACAGCCAGGGCATCCTCAATAATCCTCTCCTCTTCAACTCTATCCCTACCTTGAACCTTATAACCTCCAAATTTGTAAAAGGATTGCGGTGTTAGACCTATATGGCCCATTACCGGTATACCTGCATCTACAATCCCCTTTATCCTGTCCTCAACCACCATACCTCCCTCTAACTTTACTGCCTCAGCATAGCCTTCGGCAATCAAACGACCTGCATTTCTAATGGCATCCTCCTTAGATACCTGAAATGTAAGAAACGGCATGTCTGCTACTATCATTGCCTTGCAGTTCGCCCTTGAAACAGCTTTTGTATGATGAATGATATCATCTAAGGTTACAAATGTAGTGTTATGATAACCCAAGACGACCATACCTAAAGAATCACCCACCAAAATGATATCTATTCCTACTTCATCAAGAATTTTGGCAAAGGGAAAATCATAAGCCGTTAACATGGTAATCTTCTTTCCCTCTTTTTTCATGCTAAAGATTTTTGTTGTTGTAATCTTTTTCCTTTCCATGGTTTTTGCCTCCTTATAAAAAAAGGCCTTCTGGACCAATTCCAGAAGGCCTCTAAATCAGACTATAAAGATAATCATTGAATTGGAAGTTGTGAATACAATCTCCCATTCGCAATCAAAGCTTAGCCTAATTATAAACTTTTCCTTCCCGTCTTGGTCCTCTATTTAGATCCAAGCGGTACATCGCTACCTTTTAAAAGAATTTATCTTTAAATCTCTTAGCTCCTCCCTCCTTTGAAAGTGAACTTTTAAGTTAGAAAGTTATTAATGAAATTATTCCTTAAGTTTTTTATATTCAATCCTATTAACTCTTTGTTCTTCTCCTAAAACCTCAATAAGCTCACTAATGCTCTTTTTCAATTCAGGATGATAAAAGTCTGGGAAAATATCTGAAAGGGGCTGTAGTACAAATCTCCTTTCATACATCCTTGGATGGGGAACAACAAGATCATCCTCTTTTAATATCAGATCATTATATATGAGAAGATCTAAATCTATTATCCTCGGTCCCCATCTCATCTCCCTTGTCCTTCCCATAGAATTTTCTATTTGTAATAAGACCTTCAGAATTTTTCTTGGTCCTAGTGAAGTTTCAATTTCTATAACACAATTAACAAATCCTTCTTGTTCCAGATAACCCACAGGGTCGCTTTCATATAGGGGAGATACCTTTTTAACAGTAATTTCTTCTCTTTTTGATAGACTTTTTATAGCTTCTCTACAGTTCTTTATCCTTTCTCCTCTATTTGAACCAATACCGATATAGGCTTTTACTATTCCACTGATATTCCAATCTCCTTTATTCTTTTAATTGCTTCTTTCAGCCTTTCTTCACTTACTGTCAAAGCCATCCTTATATATCCTTCCCCATATTTCCCAAAACCAACCCCTGGCGTAGTAACAATCCCTGCCTTTGATAAAAGATAAGTAGTAAAATTGGAAGATGTGTAACCCTCAGGCACAGAAATCCAGATATAGAAGGTAGCCCTTGGAATATCTACATCAAGACCTACTTTCTTAAGGCCATCAATCAAAATATCTCTTCTCTTTTGATAGACTCTTCTCGCATCATCTATGATGCCCTGATCCCCTTCTAAAGCTTTAATTCCTGCCTCCTGTACGGCTTGAAATACTCCAGAATCAATATTCGTTTTAACACTACCGAGACAAGAGATAATTTCTTTATTTCCAACAGCAAAACCTATTCTCCATCCTGTCATATTATATGTCTTTGAAAGGGAGTGAAACTCAATCCCAATATCCCTAGCCCCTTTAACAGTTAAAAAGCTTATAGGTCTATAACCATCAAAGGCCATCTCTGTATAGGCTGCATCATGGCAGACAATAATATTGTATTTCTTAGCAAAATGAACTACCTCTTCAAAAAAATCATTACCAGCCACTGCCGCTGTGGGATTATTTGGATAGTTTAAAAACATGAGCTTGGCATCTTTCGCATCTTCTGTATCAATTTCATTAAGATTAGGAAGAAAACTATTTTCTCTCTTTAATGGCATAACTACAGGATTTCCACCAGCAAATATCGTCCCTGCCCTATATACCGGATAGCCGGGATCAGGGATAAGCACCTTGTCACCATAATTAATGAAGGCAAGAGGTACATGGGCTATGCCCTCTTTAGATCCTATAAGGGAGAGGATTTCTGTCTTGGGATCTAGATTGATATCAAACCTCCTTTTATACCAAGAACCCACTGCTTCTCTAAAGGTTAATAAACCTTCATAAGAGGGATATCTGTGGTTTACGGGTTTTTCCGCAGCCGTCTTTAGAACATCGATAATATGGGTAGGGGTTGGTAAATCAGGATCTCCAACTCCTAAATCAATAATATCCATTCCTCTGTTTAATGCCTCCTCCTTCATTT
>DATKYB010000088.1 GCA_035528715.1 Nitrospinota bacterium
CAAGATCATTCTTGATTAATCTTAATGCATCCTCCATATCAACGGCTTCATATTTTTTAATTTTCATCTTATAAACTCACCACCTCTAAGCCTCTTATATTAGTATTATGAGCAACTTCATTATGAGAAAGTATTACAAGATGGGGAATAAATCTTTCTATAAATCTTTTTAAATGATACCTAATAGAAGGAGAGGTTAACAATATAGGATGATAATTAGTAGATACCAATTTTTCTAAAGATTGATTTATTTTAGTAATCAAATTTTGAGCTGTTGTTGGTTCCATCGCAAGATATGTCCCTTGTTCGGTTCTTTGTATGCTATTGAAAACAAGCTCCTCTGTTTTATTGTCAAGGGTAATAACTGGCAAATCCCCTTCCCCTGAAATATATTGCTTTGTTATAGATCTACTCAATGCTTGTCTTACATATTCAGTAAGTACGATGGAATCTTTGTTTATTGGAGCATAATCAGCAAGTGTTTCCAATATAGTCAATAAATCTCTTATAGAAACATCTTCCTTTAATAAGTTTTGTAATACCTTTTGTACCTGACCTAATGTCAAGAGGTTGGGTATTAACTCTTCTACTACTTTGGAATGGGAAAGAGAAAAGTTATCTAATAGAGACTGAACTTCCTGACGTCCGAGGAGTTCATGAGCATGGGTCTTAATAACCTCGGAGATATGGGTCGCCATCACTGTTGAGGAATCCACAACAGTATAGCCTGCTAACTGAGATCTTTCTTTGTCTGCTTCTGTAATCCATACTGCCGGAAGTCCAAAAGCAGGCTCCTTGGTAGCAATCCCTTTGATTTCTTTCTCAACAGTTCCAGGGTTCATAGCAAGATAAAGATCCTTCATCAATTCTGCTTTTGCTACCTCTACGCCTTTCATCAAAACAGAGTATTCATTTGGTTTTAGTTGTAAGTTATCCCTAATATGTAAAGGTGGTACGATAATCCCCATCTCGAGGGCGAAGTGACGGCGTATGGATTTAATTCTTTCCAAAAGATCACCCTTTTGATCAACATCAACCAAGGGAATGAGGTTATAACCTACTTCTAATCCCAACACATCTAAAGGAAGGAGGGTTTCTACTTTTTCTTTAATCTTTGATCTTCCAATCTTACTCTGCTTTTCTTTCTCTTTCTTAATTTCGATCTTTTCTGATTTCAATGTAAAATAGGCAATAGCGCCTGTTATCACTGATAAGGTGATAAAAGGAAATTTGGGTAGTCCCGGGATTAAACCAAAGAAAAATAATATTGCTGACGCTATGATGACTGGTGTAGGCTTAAGAAATATCTGGCGGGTAATTTCTTTTCCCAAATTTGATTGAGACTCTACTCTTGTAACAACGATACCTGCTGCTGTAGAAATGACAAGAGCAGGAATCTGCGTTACTAATCCATCTCCAACAGTAAGTAATGTATATGTCTGGGCAGCATCACCCAAAGACATCCCTTGTTGCAACGAACCAATAATGAGCCCACCCAGTATATTAATAAATGTGATGATGATTCCTGCTATAGCATCTCCTCTCACAAATTTACTTGCACCATCCATCGCTCCGTAAAAATCTGCCTGTTTTTCTATTTTTCTGCGTTTTTCTCTTGCCTCTTCTTCTCCTATCAAGCCAGCATTTAAATCAGCATCGATACTCATTTGCTTACCAGGCATAGCATCTAGGGTAAAACGAGCTGCAACTTCGGCAATTCTTCCAGAACCTTTTGTTATTACGACAAAATTTATAATTACCAATATGAGAAAGACAATAGAACCGACGACATAATTCCCTCCGACCACAAAGGTTCCAAAAGATTGAATAACATTTCCTGCAGCATCTGTTCCTTCATTTCCGTGGAGTAAAATTAATCGAGTCGATGCAATATTGAGAGCCAAACGATATAAAGTAGTAATTAATAATAGTGAGGGAAATACAGAGAATTCCAGAGGATGATACGTATACATTGCTACCAATATGATCATCAATGACAGAGTAATACTGAATGACAGAAGAATATCCAAGGCAATGGTCGGAAGAGGAATGATCATAATGATAAGAATAGCAATTACGCCAAGAGCTACCGCCGCATCACTATGTTTTGTTATAAATGGTATTCCTGTCCTCTTTTCAATTCTCTCCATATTTTTCTTATCCTATATCTCTCTGTTCTCCGAATCGTTTCTTTTTAAGTTGATAAACAAAAGCCAAGACCTCAGCAACCATTTTGTACAATGATATAGGTATGATTTCTCCAATATCCACCAGTTTATATAGTATTTTTGCAAGAGGCTTGTTCTCTACAAGGGGGATCCCGTTTTTTCTGGCAATCTCCTTTATTTTCTCTGCTATAAACCCAGCCCCTTTAGCTACAACGGTTGGAGCAATCATTCTCTCTTTATTATATTCCAATGCCACGGCTAAATGAGTGGGGTTGGTTACGACAACATCAGCTTTTGAGATGCTTTCCATCATCCTTCTTCTTGCCATTTGATATTGAATGCTCCTTATCTTCTTTTTGACCTGTGGATCGCCTTCCCTTTGCCTCAATTCGTCTTTGACTTCCTCTTTTGTCATCTTTAATTCCTCTTCATATTCATGCCTTTGGAAGATATAATCCAAAATAGCTAGTGCAATAAGGGCCCATATTGTCCTTAAGAGGATCTTTAATGATATGATTCCAATATAAGATAGTATCTCTGAGGTATTTCTATCCGTTAAAAGAAAAACATTTGAAATTTCCTGCTTGATAGTAATAAAAGCAATAAAAGCAACAATAATGAGCTTTATTACTGACTTGGGTAGTTCAATAAGAGACCTCTTTGAGAACATTTTAGTGATGCCTTTAACAGGGTTTAGTTTATTTAGTTTTAAACTAAGGGGTTCGAGGCTAAAGAGGAATCCTATCTGAATAATACAGGAAGCAACACCGGCTACTAGTATTGCTAAAAGGAGGGGTGCAAGAATCTTAGAAAACGTAGATATCCCATCAATTAACAGAGTCTGAGCAGTGGAGGGATTGAAATCAAAGGATCCGCTCTCGTAAAAATATTTATGCATGATCACTAAGGTGCAATTAAGCATATAAGAACCTGCAAAATAAAAAATCAAAAGACTGGTCAGCAATACAGCGGCTGTTGATACCTCTTTGCTGATAGCTACTTGACCTTTACGCCTTGCATCTTCTTTTCTTTTAGGTGTTGCTTTTTCGGTTTTGCTAGGATCTTTAGCCATCGTTTATTCCCTAATTACATAAATCTTAAAATCTGCATAATACTTTTCTCAAGACCAAGAAATTCTTTGCTTAATAAAAATGAAAAAAATGGAAAAGACAGACCGAGAAATAAAAGCCCGATAGAAATCTGCAAAGGAAATGCTACAATCATTATATGAACTTGTGGAACAGTTCTCGCTATGATACCAAAAGCGACGTTTGTGAATAAGAGGGTAGCAATGACTGGGGCTCCTATCTTAATTGCCAGAATAAACATGTTTTCACTCAGGTTAAGAATCAACTCCATCAAGTTTCCAGAGAGGCTCAGGCCAAAAGGTGGTATTAACTGAAAACTGCTTGATATAGCCTTGAAAAAAAAATGATGGGCATTTATCGAAAGAAATATCAAAACTGCCACGATATTCTCAAAAGTCGAGAGAATGGACGCTTGAATGCCGGTTACAGGATCAATAACCCTTGCGATAGCAAATCCCATTTGAAATCCTACAAGTTGACCTGAAAGCTGAACCCCTGCAAATATTAATCTTGCTGTCAGCCCTAAAATTGCCCCTATGATTATCTCACCCACTATGGCTGGTATGAGGGTTAAGGTACCAAGCGGAAAGTTAATTCCGCTTAGATCAACGACAGGGAAGAGCGTCAAAGAGACAGCAAAGACTAATCCAATCTTTATCCGTCTTGATAAGCTCTCACTCCCAAAGATAGGAAGAGTCATTAAAATTGCCCCAACGCGTATAAATATTAATAAAAAAGCTTCAATTTGACTCTGGTCAATATTCAACTGGCTCATTTTTAAGAAAGTTTCACTTCACATATATATGAAGATTTTGAAACAAATTTAATGTAAAATTCATCATTATTTCCATCATCCATGGGAAAAATATTATCAGTGCCACAAGTACAGCCACTATCTTGGGTACAAAGACAAGTGTGATCTCGTTTATCGATGTAATTGTCTGAAAGATACTCACAATAATTCCAATAATGAGACCGATACCTAACATCGGTGCACCGACCATCAGGGTAACGATAACCGCTTCTTTTGCAAAACTACCTACAAAGTCAGGCGTCATTTATACTCCTTTTCCTATTTTCAAACTCTTTATGCAAAACTTCTCACTAAAGAGCCAACGATTAAATCCCAGCCATCCACTAATACAAACAGCATCAGCTTAAAGGGAAGAGCAATCATAATCGGTGGCAGCATCATCATCCCCATGGATAAGAGAACACTGGCTACAATCATATCCAATATCAAAAAAGGGATGTATATCAAAAATCCTATCTGGAAAGCAGTTTTCAATTCACTGATAATAAATGCTGGAATAAGAGTG
>DATKYB010000089.1 GCA_035528715.1 Nitrospinota bacterium
CACCTAACAGAAAATATTTAAGAGCGGCTTCTTGAGATTTGGGGTCTCTTCTTATAAAACCTGTAAGAACATATAGGGAAAGAGACATGAGCTCCAATCCAAGATAGATACTGATTAAATCGGCACCGGCAGACATAATGATCATGCCCAGAGTGGTGAGAATAATCAAACCATAGTATTCTCCCATATTTATCTCTTCAACTTTTAGATATCTTAGAGATATAAGAATTGTCAGTATGGTAACAACCAAAAGGAGAATTTTAAAGAATACTGAAAAATTATCAACTGCATACATCCCGCTGAAGATAATTTCATCCTTGCCCCATAAACCAAGACTGTAAAAGATAGCAATGATAAGACCCGCGAGTCCAAGCCAACCTAAAAAAGCCTTATTCTCTTTTGAAACAAATGGGTCGACTACAAATATGAGACAGCCCAAAAATGTCAGAATGATCTCTGGCATCAACAGATTCAAGTTTGGCAGCTGAGGCAGAATAACTTCCATAATCTTCTCCTTAAAATCCAGCTAAATCATATATCTTAAATGTAAAGAATTTTCATATTAACTTATACAAAGGACAATTTAAAATTACAGTCCTTTTGTATGGCTCTTTGCACGCAAGCTTTTTATGTCTGGTAAGATAATATTTTTCCCAGCTATACTGCTCCCTTTATCTGTATAACCAGGTCTAATGTTTTCAACCAGATTAATCACGGTTGGCTCCATGAGTTTAAGGAACGGCTTTGGATACAAACCGATCCAAAACATGAGTACAATGAGGGGCATCATATAAGCTACTTCTCTAAAATTACAATCCCATACTTTTTCATTTTCAGGCTTATCCAAATTGCCCAGCATCACCCTCTGATAGAGCCACAGCAGATAGGCTGCTCCTAAAATAATTCCAACTGCAGCTAAGGCCGCATAGACATAGCTTTCTTTAAATATACCGACCAATATGAGAAACTCTCCCACAAAACCATTTAAGCCGGGAAGCCCGAGCGAAGAGAGCATAGAAATGGCAAATAGGGTAGCAAATATCGGCATCTTGTGCGTCAGGCCCCCAAAATCAGCTATGGTATAGGTATGCCTTCTTTCATAGATGATTCCTGCAATAAGGAATAATGCTCCGGTACTGATACCGTGGCTTATCATCTGGATCACCCCACCAATGATTCCCTGAGGATTGAGGGCAAACACCCCTAACATAACAAAACCGAGATGGCTTACACTAGAGTAGGCAATCAGCCTCTTCAGTTCCTTCTGGCCCAAAGATACAAGTGCACCGTAGATGATTCCTATAATCGCTAAGACAGCCATAAAGGGAACGAGGGTAGCACTTGACTCTGGAAAGAGAGGGAGACTGAATCTCACAAAACCGTAAGTTCCCATCTTCAGTAAGACTCCTGCTAAGATGACGCTACCAGCAGTTGGGGCGTCTGTATGGGCATCAGGAAGCCATGTATGGAACGGAAACATAGGCACCTTTATCGCAAAGCCTATGAAGAATGCCAGGAATAAGAGATCCTGTAGAGAGAGCCCCATGAATATTGGGCTGTTAGGAACTTGGAGTTGGACAAATTTTAATGCATTGAATGTAAACTCTCCTGTAGCCGCATGATTTAAGAAGTAGAGGGAAAGGATACCCAACAGCATGAAAATACCACCAAACAGGGTAAACAGAAAAAACTTGATTGCAGAATAGAGCTTTCTTCCATGACCCCACATCCCGATTAAGAAGTACATGGGAACCAGCATGACCTCCCAGAAAACATAGAAAAGGAAGCAATCAAGGGCCATGAAGGCTCCGAGCATTCCTGTCTGCAGGAAGAGGAGACATACGTAATATTCTTTTTGTCTCTCTGTTATTGCTGCATAAGAGCAGAGAACAGAAATAGGCATTAAAACTGTTGTAAGGAGTATGAGAAGGATACTGATCCCATCAATGGCAAAGAAATACTCTATCCCTACAGTTGGTATCCAAGGGACCCTCTCTGCAAACTGCATGTGGGCAGAAGAGGGATCAAAATATTTGAGGAGTAAAAGGGAAACAGCAAGATCAACAAACGTAACGAAAAGAGCGAAATTCTTGATCGCGACTGTCTTTTCCTTGTTAAAAAAGAAAACAATGATTAATGCCCCTAAGATAGGTATGTAGCAGATTAGCGATAAGATGGGAAGACCCAAAATATTGTTAGCCATCTCCAAATTAAACATCGATCCTTCTCCTTCCTTTTTTATTCAAGTTTTTTAAGCTACCTTTTTTATTAAAAATTTATATTGACCTCTTCCTATAAATTTAGAAAAAGAGATAAAAGCTTACGATAACAAAAACTGCAAAAAGCATTACTAAAGCATAATTCTGGACTAGGCCTGTCTGGAAGAACTTAAAATTCTTAGCCCAGTTCTTAACAATCACGGAAATGCCGTTGACAGCCCCATCCACCGTATTTACATCAAAAAGTGAAGAGAGCTTGGCTTGGAAGACTGTAAATTTACTTGTTCCATTAACCATCCCATCTACTATGGGAACGTCAAACCACTGCCAAAGGATGGTTGCAAACTGTTTAGTTCGTTTTATGATGAAAAAATCATATATCTCATCAATATAGTATTTATTAAAGATAAGTTTATAAAGGACATTAAATTTTTTTGCCAATTTCTCAGGAAGAGAAGTATTCCTAATATACATATGATAGGCCACGAAAATACCTATCAAAGCAATGGTAACAGAAAGGGCCATCATAAACCATTCGAGATACAAAGAATGATGAGCCGCAGCTGCAGCATGGGCACCAGCACCATGAACAGCCTCTGATGCGTGAGCTATGCCTTGGTTTACCACGTTTGCCTCGTGATGCCCTCCACCCAAAACAGGAGCCAGAAAGGAATGGATTCTGTTTTTCCCACCAAGGGCAGCAGGAATACCGACAAGACCTCCGAAAATTGAAAGAATTCCCAGACAGATGAGGGGGATTGTCATAACACTTGGCGATTCATGGAGATGTCTGGCTACCTCTCTCTCCACCCTTGACTTTCCAAAGAAAGTCATAAATACCAATCGAAACATGTAAAATGCTGTGAGGCCCGCTGCAAACACACCAATCGCCCAGAATACCCAGTGGCCGTGCTCATTGCTAAAGGCCTTCCAGAGAATCTCGTCCTTGCTGAAGAACCCTGCAAAGGGGAATATACCTGCAATGGCAAGTGTAGCTGCCATAAATGTCCAAAATGTTCTCGGCATATGGGGTCTCAATGCCCCCATTTTCCTCATGTCCTGCTCTCCAGAGAGGGCATGGATAACACTACCAGAACCCATAAAGAGGAGTGCCTTAAAAAAGGCATGAGTCATGAGATGAAAGATGCCAGCCACAAATGCCCCCACACCACATGCCATAACCATATAACCGAGCTGACTTACTGTTGAGTAAGCCAAGACCCTCTTGATATCAAACTGGCAAAGACCAATCGTGGCAGCTATGAGAGCTGTGGCAGCACCAACAGAAGCTACAATTGTCATGGCGGTCGGAGACATAAGATACAGCGCATTACTTCTTGCAATCATATAAACCCCTGCCGTGACCATGGTGGCGGCATGGATGAGAGCACTGACAGGAGTAGGACCTTCCATAGCATCAGGAAGCCAGGGGTAGAGGGGAATCTGTGCTGACTTGCCTGTTACTCCCAGCAAGAGGAGGATAGTAATGATGGTTGCAGTTTGTGTTGATATGAGATCAGTATGGCTAAAGATATAGTGAAAATCAAGTGTGCCAAAATGGACGAACATAAGAAAGATGGCGAGTAAAACGCCTGCATCTCCAACCCTGTTAAATAAAAAGGCCTTTATTCCAGCATCGGTTGCAGACTTCTTATGGAACCAAAATCCGATAAGGAGATAAGAACAGAGGCCAACCCCTTCCCAGCCAACGAACATAAGGAGATAATTATCAGCTAGGACAAGGATGATCATGGAAAGCATAAAAAGATTGAGGTAGGTAAAGTATCGATGATACCCGCCATCCCCATGCATATAACCTACGGAATAGACATGAATCAAGAAGCCGACTCCAGTGACAACCATAAGCATTAGAGCGCTCAGCGGATCAATGAGGAATCCGAAATTGACACTCAGTGCTCCGGCCATAATCCACTCATAGAGCACAAGATCTGCTGTTTGATGATTAAAGGCAACCTGCCAAAAGATAATACAAGAAACAATAAATGATAAACCTACGGAGCCTACGGCTAAATAGTGGGTCTTTGTTTTGAGATATTTTTTCCCAAATATACCATTAATCAAAACAGCGAGTGCTGGAAATCCCGGAATCAACCAGACAAGATCTAACATAAAATCTCTTCTCCTCTGCTAAAAATCCTTACCACCTCATGATATTTATCTCATCAACATAAAGGGTTTTTCTTCCTCTGAACACCTCAATGATAATGGCCAAACCAACAGCAGCCTCGGCAGCTGCTACTGCAATGACGAAAATAGCAAATATCTGCCCCGTCACATCATGCAGGAAATGACCAAAGGATATGAGGGTAATATTCACAGCATTCAACATTAACTCAATAGACATAAGAATGATTACAGCGTTTCTCCTTGTAAGCACCCCTATTACACCGACAAAAAATAGAACAGCCCCAAACATCAAATAGTGTGAAAGAGGAACCATGTTATTCGCTCCATATTTTTAAAAAAACTATTTCTTTAAAAATCTCTTTGCTAAGATAATCGCCCCGATCATCGCAGCCAAAAGGAGAACTGATACTACTTCAAAGGGAAATAAAAACTTTGTATATAAAATAGACCCAATAACTTCTGTATTCCCGATTTGAGAAACCTTATCAGGGCTCAATTCCCCCAATGGTTTAAAGGGGGTGTCTTCTAAAGTTTTAAAAATAAGATAGGCAATCTGTGCAAAAACAACCGTTGCCAATATGATAGCCCACGGACTTTGTCCCTGCCTATATCTTATCTCTTTTGTCCTTTCAACATTAATGAGAAGAATGGCAAAGAGGAATAGGACCATTATCGCTCCAGCATAGACGAGAACCTGAATGCCTGCTAAAAGCTCTGCCTTTAGTAAAACATAAATGGCAGCAACACACAAAAAGGTCAGGACTAAAAATAGGGCACAATGGATAACATTCCTCCTCGTTATCACCATTATGGCTGAAATCGTCCCTATTCCCGCGAACAGATAGAAAAAGAGAATTTCCATCAAAAAGGCTCCCAAAATTTATTTTTTAAACTTTCTTGGTTGATGCTCTTTATGAAGTTCTTCTAAATTAAGCACCAAATCTTCCCTGTTGTATGTAGAATATTCATAGAAATCTGTACCTAAAAGGCATTTCACTGGACAGGTCTCTACACATAAATTGCAGAACAAACATCTTTCTATATTCATCTCAAACTTAGCAGGCTTTCTCTCTTTGCCTTTGCCCTCGCCTTCTAAAGTAATCACATTGTTGGGACATGCTCTTGCACATTGTTCACAGGCAATGCAGAGATCATTTCCCTCTTTGTTTAGCATTAGTTTAAAATGGCCTCGAAAAAGAGGAGCGACGACAAGGCGTTCTTTTGGGTATTGAATGGTAATCGGTGTTTTAATAATATGCCTTAGCGTCGTTTTTAGTCCTATGATCAAATCCACCAAAAAGAATGTTGATAACCATTTCTTCAACATAAAAATCTACACCTCTATGTTATAAAATAGTAAACTAGACCAGTGACACCTATGTTTATCAAAGTCAATGGAAACATGACTTTCCAGCCAACCCACATCAGCTGATCGTATCTGAACCTTGGAAATGTTGCTCGCATCCACATAAATACAAACATAAAGACTAACATCTTAAATATAAAGGCTGATATATGAAGGAGTGTTTTTATTACAGCTGGTATAGCTAAATCAGAAATAATGGGTATCCTCCATCCCCCTAAAAAGAGAATCGTTAACATTGCCGATACTATCAGCATGTTGGCGTACTCAGCCATAAAGAAATAGGCAAACTTCATCCCACTATACTCGGTATGGAATCCAGAAACCAACTCACTCTCAGCCTCTGGAAGGTCAAAGGGAACCCTGTTTGTCTCCGCTGTTCCAGCTATTAAAGCAATAACAAAAGCCAAGGGCTGATAGAAGATAAACCAGACGTTTTCCTGGGCCTTAACGATTTCTATCAGATTCAATGAACCAGCCAGCATAAGGGGACCAATAATAGCAAACCCAAGGAAAATCTCATAACTGACCATTTGTGCAGCGCTTCTAAATCCACCTAAAAGGGAATATTTGCTGTTTGACGCCCAGCCAGCCAGAACAATTCCGTAAATACCCAATGAAGAGATCGAAAGAACATAGATAACACCAATATTAATATCTGTAATGAAAAAGAAATTATCAAAAGGGATAACAGCATAGATAATTAAGGCGGGAACCAAGCACATTATAGGAGCAAGCAAAAATACCCCTTTATCCGCTTCAGCAGGAATAATATCTTCCTTAACGAAAAGTTTCAACCCATCAGCAATCGGTTGCAAAAGTCCATGAGGTCCAACCCTCATCGGCCCGTATCTCACCTGCATATGACCGATAACCTTCCTCTCCATATAGGTCATATAGGCAACTATTAAAAGAACCACTGCTAATACAGCAACGATTTTTATAAGAACAAAAATGATTTCAATGATAAAAGGCTGTATCATAAATCTTTCCTTTAATTATTATCTGTCAATCTCTCCCAAAACAATATCTATACTTCCTATTGCCGCAACAACATCTGCTACCAAATGACCATCTACCATTGTTGGTATTGACTCCATATTTGCAAAGGAAGGTGTCCTGATTTTAAGCCTGTAAGGCTTATCCGAACCATCGCTCTCTATATAGAACCCTGCCTCTCCCTTCGGAGCCTCAATCCTGAAATATATCTCGCCCTTTGGCGGTTTGATGATCCTTGGTACCTTGGCCTTTATCTCACCGTCAGGGAGCTGATTCAGCGCCTGCTTTATAATCCGGTTACTCTGTCTCATCTCTTCCAAACGTACAAGATACCTGTCATATATATCACCATTTTGGCCAATAGGAATATCAAATTCCATCTTATCATAAGCGGCATAAGGCTCGGTCTTTCTTACATCCCATTTTACACCGCTTCCCCTTATGTTTGGACCGTTCAAACTAAGATTGAGTCCTTCTTCAGCTGATATCACAGCTATATTTTTTGTCCTTTTCAGCCAAATCCTGTTTTGGGTCAAAAGGTCTTCATAGTCCTTCATCCTTGTGGGGAATATCTCAACAAATTCTCTGGTTCTCTTTAAAAATTCGTCTGAGAGATCTGTCATCACACCGCCGATACGACAGAAATTGGTAAGCATCCTTGAGCCTGTTGCATGCTCAAAGAGATCGAGTGTGAGCTCCCTTTCTCTAAAACAGTAGATAAAAACCGTCATTGCTCCTATGTCCAAGGCATGAGTGGCAATCGCAATAAGATGGGAGCTTATCCTAGCTATTTCCGCTATAATAGTTCTAATATATTTGGCTCGTTCAGGCACCTCTATACCCATCAGTTTCTCTACGGCTTCACAATAGGCAAGATTCCATGCAGGGGCAGCAACATAATCCAATCTATCTGTATAGGGGAGAAATTGTGTGTAGGTTCGACTTTCAGCAATCTTCTCAATCCCTCTATGAAGATAGCCTATTATTGGCTCAGCATTTAAAATTGTTTCACCTCGCAAGTCTAAAATTATCCTCAAAACCCCGTGGGTTGCAGGGTGTTGAGGACCCATATTGAGAATCAGTTTTTCTGTTTCTACAACAGGCATATTTATTCTCCTACGGGTTTGGCTTTTAAGCGCTCTTTAGGTGTCTTTTGATCCTCCAAGGGATAATCCTTTCTGTAGGGATGACCTTCCCAGTCATCAGGCATCAGGATTCTTTTAAGATTTGGATGCCCATCAAATTTTATCCCTAACATGTCATACGCCTCTCTCTCATACCAGTCAGCACCCTTCCAGATAGAAGTTACACTCTCTACAGCTTCTCCTTCCTTTAAGGAAAGCCTGAGTCTTAACCGAAGATTCTTGTTGACGGAATAGAGATGATAGACAAGATCAAAGCGTTCTTCTCTGTCAGGGTAATCAACCCCTGTTAGATCAGCAAGATATGTAAAATCGAGTGCTGGTTCCTCTTTGACAAATCTACAGATATCCTTTATCTTTTCCTTTTTTACTTTTATGGTTATCTCATCAAGCCTATTAGTAAAGCAGTAGGTATCGAGGATATCCTCAGTGAACCTTTCTTTTATCTTTTTCACAATCGGATTATCGTCGAGATTGATCTTTTCCTCTTGAGGTTCCTCTTTCTCTTCCCCACCCTTTTCTATATTTTCTTCGTTCACACTTTTTCCCTCTTATTTTCTTACGAATTTTTCCTTATCGATCTTTTCCTGAAGTAAAATGATACCATGCATTAATGCCTCTGGCCTTGGAGGACAACCAGGAATATAAATATCTACTGGAACTATTGCATCGGCACCCTGAACAACGCTGTATGAATTAAAAGGACCACCTGAAATAGCACAGGCACCCATGGCAACAACCCACTTGGGCTCAGGCATCTGATTATACAATTTTTTCATTACATCAGCCATTTTATGGGTAACGGTTCCTGCTACGATCAAGACATCAGACTGACGTGGAGTAGCTCGGAAGATAACACCGAATCTGTCGAAGTCAAACCTGGAGGCACCCGCACACATCATCTCAATAGCACAGCAGGCAAGACCAAAGGTAAGGGGCCAAAGTGAAGACCTTCTTGACCAATCGACCAATTTATCAACGGTTGTGGTTATGATGTTTGATTCAAATCTGTTCTGGATTATTCCCATTCCAATGCTCCCTTTTTCCATGCATAAAAATACCCAACGAGTAGGATAATGATAAAAAGCATCATCTCAATAAAGCCAAAAAGACCTATCTTTTTATAGACAACGGCCCATGGATAGAGAAATACCGCTTCGATATCGAAAAGAAGAAATAGCATGGCTATGATATAAAAACGTATGGAAAACCTCTCTTCCTTTGCACTCATAAAAAGAGGAACACCGCATTCGTATGGTGATAGTTTTTCTGCGTTTGGTTTGTGAGGCCTGACAAGAAAAGAAACAATTAATGTTCCAATAGCAAAAGCAAAACCAATGAATACAAAGATGAAAATAGGTAAATAGGGATGAATGGCCATATAATCTTTAAAAAAAGCCATCTATTCCCCCCTTCCCAATAGCTGAAAATACACTATTTTAGAGATTTTTGCTCAAAAAACCTCATTTATATAACATACTCAAATTTTTTATGCAAGGATTTTTTTTATTTTTTTTATTTAAAAAAAACAGAATCGTCAATTGTAGCTCTTATAATAATATGAAGGCATTTTGGGCTAGTCTTAGAATAAAAGAAGGCAGGAGCCCTAAATGAAGGATACCTATAGAAGTAATAACCAATACGATGGTTATATGAATTGAAGGAGATAGCTTTTCGATCTCACCTACTGATTCTTTCATATACATAAGCACAACAATTCTCAAATAATAGTATACTGAAATAAGACTATTAATCACTCCAAAAATAGCCAGCCAAATATAGCCTGCTTCGATAGAAGCACTAAATATATAGAACTTACCTATAAAACCGGCTGTCGGAGGTATTCCAGCTAATGAAAACATAAATAATGCCATTGCTCCCGCCAATAGTGGCTTTCGAAAACCCAATCCTGTATAATTTTCTATAAAGACATTCTCTTCACCTCTCTTCCCAAGAGAAATCACAACAGTAAATGCCCCAATATTCATAAATGTGAAGGCAAGCATATAAAAAAGTATGCTAGAAGTGCCGAGGTTATTAGCTGAAACAACCCCTATCAGGAGATATCCTGTATGCGCGATACTTGAATAAGCAAGCATCCTCTTTATATTTGTTTGAGATATGGCAACAATATTTCCTAAAGTCATGGTTGCAACGGATAGAACCCATAAGAGAGAAGACCAATCAACCTGTATGAGTTCGAAACTGGATCCAAATATCCTGAGCAAGGCTGCAAAACCTGCAGCTTTTGCAGCAATAGACATAAAGGCTGTAATTGTTGTAGGTGCTCCTTCATAGACATCTGGTGTCCATATATGAAAAGGAACACTCGCCACCTTGAATCCAAAACCCACAATCAAAAGGCCAATACCAAAAAAGAACATCAATCGATGTGAAATATGATTATTCTTTATTGAAAGGGCTATCTCGTCTAATCGTATGCTTCCGGTAGCCCCATAGATTAAAGCTATCCCGTATAATAAGAAACCTGTTGCAAAAGCCCCTAATAAAAAGTACTTAATGGAAGATTCAAGAGATTTTATCTCTTTCTTATCAAATCCAGCTAGTATATATAACGAAAGAGAGAGAATCTCTAATCCTAAAAAAACAATGATTAAACTCAGTCCAGAAGCCATTAAAATCATACCAAATGTGGTAAGAAGGAGTAAGGCATAATACTCTCCTGTTTCCATTCCCCTTTCACGGATATAATCAATAGATATTAAAATGACCAATGCTGTAGCAATCAGAAATACAAAGTTAAAAAACTGGGAGTAATTATCTACGACTATCATTTTATTAAAGGCATAATTTGGCCTGTTCCACAAAAGAGATGATGCTATAAAAGAAGCAACAATCCCTCCTATACAGATATAAGGTAAGTATTTCTTCCATTTAGTTGATAGGAATACATCGAGGAGTAATACAGTAATACTAAAAATAACGAGTATAAAACCTGGAGCAATATTTAATAAATCTAACCTGGAAACTGCGAAAGCCAATTCTCTATCCTTTCTTAAAACATTTTAACCTTTCTGAATTCTCTCTCCAATTAATTGACCGAAAACTTATCTTTTCAACCTTTTTAACTTTTGACAATAGATGCTGTACAGAAACATCCATTTTCCTTAAAAAGGGTGTGGGATATATCCCAATCCAAAATATCAAAATTATTAAGGGCAGCAAGACAAAGACCTCCCTTAGAGAAAGATCCTTTAATTTCTTATTCTCCGGATTTTTTAACTCACCAAACATAACCCTTTGATACATCCATAGAAGATAAACAGCAGAAAGAATCATGCCAGTGGCAGCAAAGACGGCATAAATTTTGTTAGCTTTAAATACCCCTACCAAGACGAGAAACTCGCCAACAAAACCATTCAATCCTGGCAGGGCAAGTGAAGAGAGGGTCACAATCATAAAAAAGACTGCAAAAAGTGGTATCTGTTTTGATAGGCCACCGAAGTCTTTAATCATCCTCGTATGTCTCTGTTCATATATAATCCCTACTAACAAGAAAAGAGCACCCGTGCTTATTCCATGATTTATCATCTGGATGATTCCCCCCTCCAGTCCCTGGATATTGAAGGCAAATATTCCAAGGATGACAAATCCCAGATGGCTTATGCTGGAATAGGCAACCAAACTCTTTACATCTTCTTGCATCATAGCCACTAAGGCCCCATAAATGATCCCAATAATCGCTAGAACAGCAATGAGAGGGATAAATTTTATTGATGCCTCTGGGAAAAGGGGGAAACAAAATCTTAAAAATCCATAGATCCCCATCTTCAACAATATCCCTGCCAAAATGACACTCCCCGCTGTAGGCGCCTCAACATGAGCATCAGGGAGCCATGTATGAAAGGGGAAAATAGGCACCTTTATGGCAAAACTCAAGGCAAAGGCTAAAAACAGCCATATCTGATATTTTATAGGTATAGATAACTGAAAGAGTTTAAGGAGATTGAAGGTCAGCTCCCCTGTAACTCTATAATGAAAAAAATACAAAAAAAGGATTGCAACGAGCATTAAGGTACTGCCAGCCATTGTGTAAATAAAAAACTTTACGGCAGCATATATCTTTCGAGGACCTCCCCAGACACCTATTAAGAAATACATGGGGATAAGCATGGCCTCCCAGAATATAAAAAAAAGAAAGAGGTCCAAGGCCATAAAGACTCCCAACATTCCTGTCTCTAAAAGGAGCATAAAAATCATATATTCCTTTATCTTTTCAGTAATGGCCCTCCAAGAGGAAAGGATAGAAATCATGGTCAGAAAGGTTGTTAGGAGGACAAGAAACAGACTTATGCCATCAATGCCTAAATGGTAACTAATTCCAAATCCCTCGATCCAGGGGATATTCTCAATAAACTGCATTTCATATGTTGTAGAATCAAAATAAAAAAATAAGGGGAGGGAGAGTATAAAAGTGAGTAAGGCTATCGTAAAACAAACTCCCTTTAAGAGCTCTTTTTTTTCTCTATTTAAGAAAAGGAGGATAAATACCCCTATTAATGGTAAAAAGAGTATTGATGACAATAATGGAAATCCTAGGCTATTCAAAATCTCTTCTCCATATCATATTATCTAAAAAAATAATAAGCCATAATGAAAATGCATCCTATTACCATATATAAGGCATAGTTTCGAATATAACCGGTCTGGAGCCTTTTATAGGTTTCAGACTGAACCTTTATAAAAGAAGCGATATTATTCACCAACCCATCAATGATGAATACATCAAATCCCTTCCAGAAGAAAAGTGCGGTATTCTTTAGGGGATTAACAATAATAAAATCATAGAACTCATCTATGTAGTATTTGTTAAATAATAATTGATATAAAGCAGGATACCTTTCTGCCAATCGCCTTGGAAGAGCGGGTTCTTTAACATAAAATTTAAAGGCTAAAAAAATTCCAAATACCGCTATTAACAAAGATATCACCATGAATAATATCTCAAGTCCTAAAGAGTGATGAATGGTTTCAGGAATATGAATGCTCGCAGCCCTTAAATCAAATACAGGAGCGAGGAACTCCCCTATGATATTTGCCCCTTTTATAAGCGGCATTCCAACAAAACCAGCTATTGCGGAAAAAACAGCAAGGATAATTAAAGGATATAAAATGACATTTGGGGATTCATGGATATGCTCCCTTTTTTCTTTTGCAATTCTTGATTCTCCATAGAAGGTTAAAAAGATAAGTCTGAAGATATAAAAAGAGGTTAAAAAGGCAGCAATGATTCCAATACCGCATACAAGGGTACCTCTCTTAACAAAGACCTCCCAGAGTATCTGATCCTTACTAAAAAAACCTGCAAAGGGAAATATCCCTGCAAGAGCCAAAGCTGCAATAATAAATGTCCAATAGGTCGTCGGCATATATTTCTTTAATCCCCCCATCTTTTTCATGTCCTGTTCTCCACCCAAGCTGTGGATTACGCTACCTGCAGCGAGAAATAATAATGCCTTAAAAAAGGCGTGAGTCATGAGGTGAAAGATACCTGCTGCAAAAGCACCTACACCCAACGCCAAAAACATATAGCCCAGTTGACTAATAGTAGAATAGGCTAATACCCTCTTGATATCATTCTGGGCAAGGGCTATTGATGCAGCATAGATCGCTGTTAAAACCCCAATCAACATCACGGCATTCATTGATAGAGGTGCCATTAAATAAAGAACACTCGTTCGAGCCACCATATAGACTCCTGCTGTTACCATAGTAGCCGCATGGATAAGTGCACTAACAGGCGTGGGACCTTCCATGGCATCTGGGAGCCATACATAAAGAGGAATCTGGGCGGATTTTCCAATCGCCCCCAAAAAAAGCAAAAGGGTTATTGCTGTTATCGTAAAACCACCGTAAGGAAGAATCTTTGGTGCTGAATGAAAAACAAAAGTATAATTGAGGTCTTTGAAAGTTACATAGATAAGGATAATTCCTAATCCAAAACCAAAGTCTCCTATCCTATTAACAATAAATGCCTTTTTCCCCGCATCTGAAGCAGACCTCCTTTCATACCAAAATCCTATCAATAAATAGGAACAGAGACCAACCCCTTCCCATCCTATATACATTAAAAGAAAGTTATTGGCCAAAACCAAAAGAAGCATAGAAAAAGTAAAGAGATTGAGATACGCAAAATATCGAGAGTAGCCTTTATCTCCTTCCATATATCCAATAGAATAGATATGGATAATAAAACTTACGCCTGAAACTACCAATATCATCAGAGCAGATAATGGATCTACCAGAAAACTTACCAAGGCTTTAAAATCACCTGAAACAATCCAGGGAAATAGAGTTTTTTCAAAAGACCTCTGTTCGGGAGAAAGTTGAAGAAGGCTATAAAGAATAAGGAAAGAAGAGAGAAAAGAGATTCCAATAGTTCCGCAGGAAACAAAATCTGTAAATCTTTTTGTTAAAAACTTACTGAATAAACCATTTATAACTACTCCCAATAAGGGAAAGAAAAGAACCAGCCATATATAGTCAAGCATTAACCTGTATCTCCTCTATTACCACTTCATCAGGTTTATCTCATCCACATCCTCTGTCTCTTTAAGTCGAAACAAAGCAACCACAATCGCCAATCCTACTGCTACCTCTGCCGCTGCTACCGTCATGATGAAAAAGACAAATATCTGACCATCCATGAGATTTAGATAACGGGATATAGCAACAAATGCTAGATTAACAGCATTTAACATTAACTCTATGCACATTATCATTATGATGGCATTTCGCTTAATAAGAACCCCGAAGACTCCAATTGCAAAAAGAATTGCAGTTAAATAGAGATAATAACTTAAGGGAACCATCAAAAATCACTCCTTATACCTAATACCTATGGCCTTTTTTTTCCAAAGACAACAGCGCCAATCATTGCAACAAGAAGAAGTACAGAGGCCACCTCAAAAGATAGGAGATAATCGCTAAAGAGGAGCTTTCCAAATAATTTCACCCCACCAAAAGAGCTTAGCATCTCTGAATTCAGTAAAGTTTTCTTGCTTTCTGATATCATATGAGCCGAAGCCCCAATAAGGAAAAAAAGTAAAAGTAGCGTGAAAAGAATACTAAAAAGTCTCTGGAATCTAAGTCTTTTTATTCCTTTTTCTCCCTTTAAATCCAAAAGCATAATTACAAATAGGATAAAGACCATGATGGCGCCTGCATAGATGATAATCTGCATAATTGCAAGAAATTCTGAATGTAAAAGGAAATAGAGACCCGCAATCGAGAGAAAGCATAAAACCAGATAAAGAGCACTATAGATTGGCTTATTTTGAAAAATAACCAGAAGGGCAGACAGAATAGCTACGACAGCTAAAATAAAAAAAAATATTAATTCCAATTTATATTCCTTAAACCCTTTAGATTACCCGTCAGTGGAAAGTCTCCTCCCCTCGAGCTAAAGGTATGGAACAAAAGAGTTTTTCTGACTTTTGACACAAACTCTACGATGCTTTACTTTAAAAAATATTTTTTGAAGCTATCAAACGGCAATCTTTGTGTCAAGTGTTTTCTATTCTAATAACTGCAGTATTCTATTAGCTTTTTAGGATCCCTCTTTAGCCCTCTTTCCCATTCTTTCATAAGAAGAGCAGCAGGGCAAGTTTCTTCCTCAAAAATAAGTTCTTCTAAGGAACTTAAGTATTTAGATTCATCCTCGTCATGATTTTTTCTCCTTATTTCTCCCTTCAATCCCTCTTTACTTATAGCAATCAATTCCTTGGCGAAGTCTAAGACCTTATTATTTTTAACCTTTGCATCTAATGCATATTTGCTTACATCTCTTTGAAGCTTAAGCCTTTCTTCCCAACGAAAATCCTTTACTAATCTCCATGCAGCATTCCTCGATTCATGATTATAGAGTATACCCTTCAAAAGAGTAGGTATAGACAGAATCAAGCGAGGAGGAGGAGCATCACTTCCTCTAACTTCAAGGTATTGTTTTATCCTTACCTCGGTAAAGATGGTTGTAAGATGCAATTCCCAATCCTCCAGAGTAGGAAAATATCCCTTATAACCCTTTTCTATGTAATTTTTAAAAGTTATTCCATAAAACGGAATCCACTTTCCCTCTCTTTTTATAAACATCATGGGGACATTGGCTACATACTCTACGTAATCATTAAACCCAAAATCTTGTGAAAGAGCTCCTCTAATCAAACCGCATCGATCTGGGTCAGTATTGAGCCATATATATGCTCTTCTGCTCATAAAACCATTTGGTTTACCCTCAGTTATTGGGGAATTTGCAATCATTGCGGTTACAAAGGATGATATACCCATGGATACTCTTAATTTATCCATAGCATCTTCTTCGCTGGTATAATCATAGGTTGCTTGAATCGCTGCTGTAAGCTTCATCATCTCATGACTCAGTTTTCCTTTCTCTTGTAGGTAAGGAGACATGATCCTATAACGACCCTTAGGTATCCATTTTATATCAGATTCGCTGCTGAAGGGTTGTAACCCCAAACCAAGAAACCGAATATTAAAATCCTTTGATACCCCCTTAATTTCTTTTATATAGGTATCAAAATCCTCAGCAAAGTTAGCTATACGTCTCTGGTGTAGGGAGCTTAATTCTAATTGTCCTCCAGGCTCTAGATTAATAAAGGCTCCCTTTCTAACTAAGGCAATAATCTCCCCGTCCTCATCAATAATCTCCCATCCATATTTCTCATTCATCAACCTCAGTAGACTTTCTATACCCCCCTCATCATAATAGGGTACTGCTTTACCATCTCTAGAAAAGACACCGAGCTTTTCTATTTCAACCCCAACCTTTAAATCATCAACAGATTTTCTCTGTTTTTCGAAGTATTGGGTAAGTTGGTTAAGATTGGTTATTCTCTCTTTCTTTCTCATTGATTATCAAATCTCTGATCAAGAGTTAATGAAACTGGCAAGAGGTTTCTTTAAGGAAAAGAGGATTGTTTCTAAAATAAAATCAATCATATATTAACTCCTTTGCTCCGTCAAGCCATTTAATTTCTGCGATTTATTAAGTTTTTAAAAAGATAGAAGATTTACTTCTTTTTTAAAAAATCAATGTATTCGAATATCTGATTTCATCTATGAGAATCTCAAACTTATTGACCTAAATACTTTCATTTGCTATATTTATATACCTTCAAAAATCTATTTCAAAAAAAGGGTCATTATGGAAAGACTAAGGATAGGGTTTATTATGGACCCTATGGAAAGTGTCAATATTGAAGATGATACGAGCTGTGCCCTTATAATGGAGTGTCAAAAGAGAGGACATGAAATATACTATTTACTCCTAAAGGACCTGTTTATTTTTGACAACAAGCCCCTTGCAAATCTAAGAAAGGTTATCATTGACAAGGAGAAAGGTTTTCAACTTCTTGATTTCCTTGAGAAGAAACCACTTGATGGATTAGATGTTATATTCGTAAGAAAAGACCCTCCCTTTAATATGGATTATATCTACTGTACATATATATTAGAACATATCACAAAAAAAACATTCGTTATTAATGATCCAAAAGGGATTCGAGCGGCTAATGAAAAGTTA
>DATKYB010000090.1 GCA_035528715.1 Nitrospinota bacterium
CTGTTTTAACACCTCTCTCATATTGTGTAGCTCAGGAGCTTGTTGCGCCGTTCTTAATATAGACTCGGCCTTTAATATCTTTTGAGTGGTAGAATTTACCGAAGGGTCAGAAACGGGAATGATCTTCACTTCTTCTAGAAAATCGTTAGCAGTAATGGTTTTTTGTGAGTTGCCAAAGTTAAACTCTTCTGATTCTAAAGTTTTTCTAAAAAGCTTATCTATCAATTGCAATTCACGAGTTAAAGATACGTGAACTGAACGCAGAACTGATGACTGAATACGATTGTTCGTCTCAAGAAGAGCAATAGTAGTACCGGTGGGGATATCCTCTTTTGATTGAAGCATTCCCATCTCACTTGTAGACCCTAATTCTTTACATTGAGCTACAATCTCTAATCTAAGCTCACGAAGAGCAGCGGAAGGTTCGGAATAAGGCAAAGGCATAAAAGCCTCGCCCAAGGGAATACCGCCCGTGTCTACTTCTACAAATTGCCCAGGACCTACAATTAAATCATTGTTCTGAGATTTAAAACCTTTGCTTCTTAATCCACCAGGCAGATTTTTAAATGATCCGGCATCTACTAATTGTCTAAGCAATTTTGTTAGAGTGATGGCATTTGAGCCAATAAGATGAGCTAAACCTATGCCGTAAACACCAAAACCCGGCAAATAGTTGTACTGAACGAAGTAATTTTCTCTTTTTTGCTCTGGGTCATTTTCTTCCCAGTTCTTTCTGATCGACAGTATTTCTTTAGTAATTTTGTCTATTGTAACTATATATGGCAGAGGTACGGCATTATCTGTTTCGCCCACCCTATCATCAGTAAAATCCTTCAAATTAAGGTATGTATGAACTTCGTATATAGGAAACAATGATTGTTTTGTATATACACTAATATCAACATCATCTTTTTTAGGACCTTTCTCTTCGTCTCCGGGGTTTTCTGAAGTTTTTAAATAAGATAATTCTGCATCTCGATAGATCTTATTCTGCTGATTTAAAATAATATCCCTTTTAGAAAGGTGCAAAATATGAGTTAGTCTGCTCGATTCAAGAATTGATGTACAATCCCCATCAATTACAAAATCTTCAGGCCGAATAAAACGACTTAATGGTTTTTTTAATAATTGATCGTAATATACTTTTTTAAAGCCGCTACCATAAAGGCCTAGATAAAGTAAAAATCTTTCAAAATCAGAATAATAAGATTCATCTTGAACGGTTAAGTAATAATTTAGCCAATCTCTATTAGCCTCGCCTTTTCTTTCTATTTCTTCATTGCTAACTCCGGTAATTTTAAATCCAGCCGGTCCAGACCCTGGCAAAAGTTCTGCTCTAGTTGTTGCGTAAAAACGAATAAGTGCAGTAGAAAGAGTGGTATCAAATGTTCTAGTAGCACCTTTATAAGGAGCAGCATCCAAATCTTCTAAGGAAAAACCAAGGTATTTTTTAACCTTCTCGACTGAATCCATCCAGTCTTGGCGAGCTTCTATATCTTGCTTAATAGAATCGAGTAATAGAGTAGATAGTTTTTTTCTAGCTTCTTCCGGGAATTTTACGGCAAGATTATCGTAAAAAGAGGTGTCTTTATCCTCTGTTTCTGGAGGTGTGCCAATTTCATACACGCTTGAGCCATCTTCTAGCTCTTCGATTTTTCTAATATCATCATCGGTAGTTTTCATATATATATGAATAACCTCATGTTTTTCATTGGGTTAACGCCAGCGAATATTTTTGCCCTATCAAAAACTTCAATATTCGCTGGTGGCTATGCTATACTACTCATAGTATGTATATTTAATATCACAGGAGATTATATCACATGTTTGAGATTCTTGAAAAATTTGTAAAACATCTCGCAAAGCTAGATGAATACTATGTTTTAAGGCAAGAAAAAGAGCATATTATTATAGGGACTAAAATAATAATTAAGGAGCATAAGGAATTTTTGGGCAATGTTTTCCAACCGAGAACTCAGAATGTAGATAAAGAGCTGCCAGTTTTCTTTCTTGTCACGATCGCAGCAAAGCCATTAGAAATTGATAAGATTTTTCTAAAAAATGAATTGCCGCTCTTGAGTATTAATAACAAAAAAGGAATTGCGACCGTAGAAGGCGTAAAAACTCTATTAGATGAGTTTGTGAACGATAACTTTGAATATTAATAGAATTCTACTATCTCTTTTGTTGAGGCTTGCACTGGCCTTTCGTCTCTAGGATTCTGTAAGAATTGTCCGTCTCTCAATTTGGTAAGTGCCTGCGTCATAGTATCCACTAAATCCCTACTTTCGGCGTTAGGAAAGGAAGCCGCTGCTTCATAAAATTCATCGGCAAAAGGCAATAATGTATCATATTTTGGAGGCCTAGCAGGCAACCATACTCTTCCACCTTCTATTAAAGGAGTTATATAGCGTACACGAGCTATTTTATCACCTTTAGGAATGAATGGGATAGCTCGAATGCCTGCTCTATTTAAATCTTGTATTAAAGGATCGCCTGAAGCCTTTGCCTCAATAAGACATAGATTAACTTGCCTGCCTTTAAATAATGGATTTCTTGTTTTGCCGCTATCCCTATAGTCAAAATACATACGTTTAGCCAGTTCCCTAAGTTCAGGGTATTCTATCCTTCCACGCCACATAGATAACAAAATAACATTCTCTATATGATTATTATCATAGAAAACGCCCCATGTAGTACAGGCAGAATAAGCAGACATTTCATTCGCCGTAAGTGCCGTGTCCCAACTTTGCAATATAAACTCTATTTGCGGAGGAGTGCTATCTTTCCACCAGCAGAACCAATCCTTTTTTATAATTCCACCTTCAGAGGGGCTAGGTCTTTGTTGCAATTGACCAGCTATCCTATATTGAGAACCCAAAGAATTTTTTAAGCTTTCAAGACCAGCAGCGTCAATTTTTTCAGACCATAGCAATGCTCCCTCTTCCGTTCTAGGATCTTCCCAAATTTTTCCATTTGTTGATGGCAAAACCACCGTGCTACTTTTCCTACCAGCTTCATATTCCATAGGCAGTATAAGCTTTGTCCATTCGTTTATATCATCATGACTTAATATAAAACCAGTGATATCACGCTCATGTATCCTTTGCTGCACAACAACACGGCAATCATTTTTTCTATCATTTAAACGAGTAGACCATACACCTGTCCACCAATCTACTCTATTTTCTCTATATACATCTGAGATACCATCAGAGGCATTATTGGGATCATCGGCAATAAGCATACTTCCTCCTTCCCCAGTCGTTCCACTCCCAGAAGATGTAGCAATGCGGTATCCTGTTGCAGTGTTATCGAATCTTTTTTTAGTATTTTGATCCTTAAGGAATTGAAATCTATTGCCCCAATTTTTTTGATACAAAGGGGATTGAATGAGAGCCCTGCAGTTTTGGGAATAACTGG
>DATKYB010000091.1 GCA_035528715.1 Nitrospinota bacterium
CACATAAGCAAAGTATCCCTTTTGTTCCATGATTTTTTTTATCATGTCAGCGGTTTTCAAATCATCTTCTACAATTAAAATTCTTTTCGTCGTTATTTGCATTCTTATTTATCCTTAACTAGAAAATCCAAAGTCTTCCACCATTGCCAGATCAGTATCCATCTCTATGATAATCTCCTCAATATCCTTTTTTGAAAGGTTAAGGGTTTGCCATGCCTCTTTATTGAGAGGAGGTACCCACCTATCTCCACTCTGTCCATGACCTATTCCCTTAACAAGAATATCTGCTAAGTGAATCATTGCTGTCTGTCGGGGAACCTTCTTAGCCAGATGAGGGGAATGATGGTAGGTGATAGGGTCTTTTAAATTATCAGGGAGATTCCATTTTTCACAAAGCCAGTTAGCCACATTGGCGTGGTTAAAATCCAATACCTTATTTTCAGCCTCAAGCATTGGCATTTCTTTTTCTTCGACTAATTCTAAAATCTTTTCGTATTTATCAGGCATGCTAACTTTTATGACTACCTTTCCTATATCATGCAAAAGACCGGCTACTGAGACTTCTTCAGGGTCTTTTTGATTCATTCTTTTGGCAATAATTCCTGATGTAATTGCTGTTCCAAGTGAGTGTTCCCATAAACCAACCATTTTTCCTTCCATCATATCAAAAACAGAAGCGCTCAAAACTAGCCCTTTTACTACATTGAAGCCGATAAGAACAAGACCATGAGTTACGCTGGATATTCTTCCTGGGAAACCGTAAAAGGCCGAATTGATAAGCTTAAGGACCTTGGCAGTAAGAACCTGGTCACTGGAGATAATCCTTCCAATATCTTCTGCTGAGGTGGTGGAGTTTTCCACCATATTACTAATTTTTTGCACAACGCCAGGGAGCGTGGGTAATCCCTTTATGTTCTCTATTTTTCTTCTGACAGTTATCGTATTCATTTTTTATCTTGAAAAGTTTCGGATTCGGATTTCTCTAGGTAGGCCTTTCTTTCTTCTTCCTTAAAGATCAGTTGTTTTTTGAATATTTCCTTTATTTCCATAAGAACAGGATCAGATGTCACCATTTTAAAACGCTCTTCCAACTCTTCTATTAAAACCTCGAGCGGTTCTGTTTCTTCTCCTTTAGTGGAAACAGGGGATTTTTCTACAGTCATCATCTCTATGATTATTTCTTCAATATCCTTTTTTGAAAGGTTAAGGGTTTGCCATGCCTCTTTATTGAGAGGAGGTATCCACATATCTCCACCTTGACCATGACCTATTCCCTTAATAAGGATATCTGCTAAGTGAATCATTGCTGTCTGTTTGGGAGCTATCCTAGCTAGACGAGGGAAATGATGATAGGTGATAGGGTCTCTTAAATTTTGAGGGAGATTCCATTTTTCAGCTAAAAATCCTCCAATCTCGGCATGTGTCAAACCTAAAACCACTTTTTCAGCCTTAAACATTGACATTTCCTTTTCTACAACTAATTTCGAAATCTTTTCGTATTCATCAGGCATGCTAACTTTTATGACTACCTTTCCTATATCATGCAAAAGACCTGCTTCATTGCCTTCCTCAGGGTTTTCTTGTTTAATTCTTTTGCCAATAATCCCTGATGTAATTGCTGTCCCAAGTGAGTGTTCCCACAAGCCAATCATTTTCCCTTCCATCATATCAAAGACAGAGGCGCTCAAAACCAGACCTTTTACTATATTGAAGCCAAGAAGAACGATCCCATGGGTTACGCTGGATATTCTTCCTGGGAAACCGTAAAAGGCCGAATTGATAAGCTTAAGGACCTTGACAGAAAGAACCTGGTCACTAGAGATAACCCTTCCAATATCTTCTGCTGAGGTGGTGGGTTTCACCACCATTTCACTAATCTGTTTTACTATACCTGGGAGGGTGGGTAATCCCTTTATGTTTTCTACTTTTCTTCTTATTGTATTTACATCTTTCATAGTTTATTATCCTCAAAAGTTTCGGATTCGGATTTCTCTAGGTAGGCCTTTCTCTCTTCTTCCTTAAAGATCAGTTGTTTTTTGAGTATTTCCTTTATTTCCATGAGGAGTGGTTCAGATGTCACCATTTTAAAACGCTCTTCTAACTCTTCTATTAAAACCTCAAGCGGTTTAACTTCTTCTCCTGGCATGGGAACAGGGAAGCCTTCTACAGTAATTGACTCTATACCTAAATTATCTAATCTTAGGAGTAAGGAATCAGTTAGCTCTGTGCCCTGTCCGCAGAGGACTCTTCCATTATCAGTAAGGACATCCTTGGCGAGTTTCATCCCTGATTTGGCCATATCTAAAGGTATCTTTTGCATTTTTATGCTCCAAAAGAAATTAAATCAGTCTTAATTTCTTAACTATATATCGGCTTAACCCCTTTTTATCTTTATAGGATAATTCCATACAATCAAAATTTAATTATTTGGTTTTTTGAAGATTATTGCTCAGACCATTCTAAAAATCGGTGAGTATCTTCCTCGTGACCAAACAGGGTTTTTATTCCTTTTTGATGAACCAAAAAATGAGCTGGTCTAGACAATAACTGGTCAAATGCATATCCTATGGGATAAAAGACATACCCCAAGAAACGTAAAGGATGTGCTGCGCTTTCTGGATCATATTCATCAGCAAAAGAGAGAGGAACCCCTGTTGCGGTAAAAAAGCAGACAATTAAAGATATGATTAATATTTTCTTCATTTTTTTGCCCCCTTTAAATAGTATTATCGTAAAAGGAGACGAATTTCTTGAGCTTTTTAGAGATATTTCTTTAAATTCAATGAATTTAACAAAGAATATCGACTGGAAATAATGCTGCTGTATGAGGGCAAGATGACCCTCATACAGCATATTTTGAAGCTACTTTGAAAGGATAGCATTCAGGTCTTCATCAGGGGTGGTTATAGGCATAATATTGAATTTTTCTACCAGAACATTGAGAATATTCGGCGTAATAAAGGCTGGAAGACTTGGACCAAGCCTTATATCCTTAATGCCGAGACAAAGAAGGGTCAATAAAATGGCCACAGCTTTCTGTTCATACCATGACAAGACCATAGATAGCGGTAGATCATTTACCTCGCATTTAAAGGCATCAGCCAAAGCACCTGCAATCTTGATGGCAGAGTAGGCATCGTTACACTGGCCAATATCGAGGAGCCTTGGTATTCCACCGATATCCCCTAGGTCTTTATCAAAGAAACGGAACTTTCCGCAAGCAAGCGTCAAAACCACACAATCTTTGGGCACCTTTTCAACAAATTCGGTGTAATAGCTCCGTCCGGGTTTATAACCGTCGCAACCACCCACTAAAAAGAAATGGCGTATTGCTTTATTCTTAACGGCATTAATGACCTTGTCAGCAACCCCCATCACTGCATTGCGTCCAAAGCCTGTAAAAACTGAGCGGCCGTTTTTATCCTCAGAAAATCCTGGCATCTCCAGAGCCTTTTTAATTATGGGTGCAAAGTTCTTGTCTGGAATATGGGTTGCTCCTGGCCAGCCTACGAGACCGGTAGTAAAAAGATTATCTTTATACGATTCTTGCGGCTTCTGGAGGCAGTTTGTGGTCATGACAATGGCACCAGGGAACTCAGAGAATTCCTTTTGCTGGTTTTGCCATGCTGTTCCGTAATGTCCGTAAAAATGGGAATATTTTTTCAGTTTAGGATATCCGTGGCATGGGAGCATTTCTCCATGTGTGTATACATAGATACCTTTTCCTTCTGTCTGTTTAAGGATCTCTTCCATATCCTTTAAATCGTGTCCAGAAACAAGGATTGCCTTGCCTTTTTTAACGCCAAGAGGAACCTTTATCGGTACAGGATGGCCATAAGTACCTGTATTTGCGGTATCAAGCAGTTCCATGGTGCGGAGGTTTGTCTCCCCGCATTTCAAAACAAGACCGACTAGTTCATCAGCGCTGATATCCTTCCTCAATGGAGCAGCCAGTGCTTCATGGATAAAAGCATAGACCGCTTCATCCTTTTGTCCTAAGATCTGAGCATGGTCAGCATATGCACAAAGCCCTTTTAAACCGTAAATCAGAAGCTGCTTGAGAGAGAGAATATCAGGGTCATCTGGCTCAGATTTGACTCCTACCTTTTCTCCCTGAGCCACTAGACCTCCCATAGTTTTTTCAGGAATGAATGTGGCCGGTCCCTCGGGAAAATCGATCTTTCCTCCTGCTGCTTTTACCTTTTCCTTGAGAGAATCCCTCAAAGAAACACATTCATTAATAACCTTAACAAACCTTTCAGGATCAAAGTCTACATTGGTCACGGTGTAAAACATCGCTTCACATGTAAATTTATTTACATCTTCATCGATAATTCCTACTTTACGGCCTTCGACAGCACTCTGGGACAGCCCTTTTAATACATAGATTAAAAGGTCCTGCAAGGCAGCTACTTCCGGCTTTTTCCCACAAACCCCAACTTGAGTACAACCTTCTCCTTTTGAAGTCTGTTCGCACTGATAACAGAACATAACCTACCTCCTTTGAAAATGGTTAAATTTTTTCTTCTTACAATAAATAATATAGAGCTATCGTCGAAATTCCTTGACTTAAATCAAATAGACGAAGATTTTTTTAAAATTACTTCAAAAAACCCTCTCTTTTCTATTAGTCATCGGTTTTAATTAATCAGGCAGTTTCCATGAAAGAATTTGTAAATTAACAGTTTGGGCTAGCGCATTCTATCGAATTAACGAGGGATACTGAATGAGTCGAGAAATTTTAGAAGAAGGTAAAAAGCCTTTAGAGAATCGCAAATAATAATGAAAAGATTACAACTTGAAAGACCCAACCAATCACACAGACAATTACAGCCCTGAGCGTTGATGTGTAATCAAGGGCTTGTCTAACTGCAATTATCATAGCTACAAGCATCCAGAGGGTGGCTACCATGAAAATAATCTCCTTAAGAAATGGGATGATACCCAGGATTCGAATCAATCCAGGGGAGCTCGAAAATCCAATGGTCCGTAATAGTTGCCCATAGTCTGCTTGTGTCTGGGCCTCAGGGAGAATTTTTGTACCGATGAGGTAGGTCAGGTAGGCCCAAAAAAACCACCCAAGAAGGGCTCCAATTGTGACTATGAAAAGTCCTCCTAATCCTTCTTTTGAAAGGCTCCCTATTCCAGCAGCTATGCTAGAGAGAACAACAACCATTATTGCCTGCGCAAAGGCTTCTTTGTCAGCCTCTATCTCTTCATAAACCTTGACATCTAACTTAGCAGCCCTGATAATCCGCTCGCTAAAACTGGCCATCTTTCCTCCTGAATTTATTTTTATTTAAATAGGGAATATAAGAACTCTTAAATAGTTATTTAATAAACTTTTATCAAAGAAATCATAATCCGTCAACAACATTTGACTTTTTAAAGCGATATTTATATTATCATCAAATTACTAAACACGACGATAATGCCGTCAATTTTCAAGGGTCCATAAATCATGCCAATCTTTGTAGTACAAAAGCATAAGGCTACTCATCTTCATTATGATTTTAGAATTGAAAAAGATGGGGTTTTGAAATCATGGGCAATACCCAAAGAACCTTTAGGCAAACATTTTAAGAGATTAGCTATAGAGGTGGAAGATCATGAACTGGATTATGCTAACTTTGAAGGAGAAATCGAAGAGGGTTATGGAAAGGGAACTGTTGAGATATGGGATAAGGGGGATGTTAAGATTAAGAATTGGGGAGGAGATAAGATTGAATTTGAATTAAATGGTAAAAAATTGAAAGGAAAATTTATTCTTATTCATCCAAAAAAATTTAAAGAAAACGAATGGTTGCTCATTAAGTAAAAAAATATTTAACCTTTAAATAATCAATAACATAAAAGTAAATTCTTCTACTCTTTGTTTTAAAATAAATCAATAATCTCTATTAAAGATCGCTCTAATTTTCTGAAAATAAAAGGTAAGTTTAAGAAATAGATCAATGATAAAGTCCCTTTTATCCATTAAGTTATCTGAAAATAGGGTTCAATGTAATATTTGCCAGAGGAAATGTATTATAAAAGATGGTGAAAAAGGCTATTGTAAAACACGTGAGAATATAAAAGGGGAACTTTATTCTCTTATTTATGGAAAGGTCGCCTCATTTTCTGTTAATCCTATTGAAAAAAAACCGATTTATCATTTTTATCCTGGAAGTCAATGGTTATCTTTAGGTTCATTAGGATGTAACTTTTTCTGTCCTGGGTGTCAGAACTGGGAGATTGCCCATATAATAAGAGGAGAGATGAAGATAAGGGATACCCAATATATATCCCCTGAAGGCTCAATTAATATGGCAAAAAGGTATCATTGTATAGGTATATCCTGGACATTTAATGAGCCAACAATCTGGTTGGAATATACCCTAGATAGTGCAAAGATAGCAAAAAAAAACAATCTCTATACAAACTATGTTACCAATGGCTATATTACTGAGGAAGCCTTAGATACTATTGGGCCATACTTGGATATATTTAGGGTCGATATCAAGGGATTCTCACAAAAAACGTATAAAAGAATCGCAAATATTCAGGATTTTCGTGGAATACTTAAAGTAGTAAAGCGAGCACGAATGAAATGGAAGATGCATATAGAGATTGTCACAAATGTCATACCGGGATATAATGATAATGAATTGGAAATCAAAGAGTTAGCTAAATGGATTAGGGATGAACTGGGTAAAGAGATACCATGGCATATCACTCGCTTTTATCCGTGTCTTGATTTGTCATATCTAAAACCAACTCCTATTTCACAAATGGAGAGATTCAGAGAAATTGGTCTGGAATCAGGATTATTGTATGTATATCTAGGAAACGTTCCTCACCATCCAGGGGAGAATACTTATTGCTCTAATTGCAAAAGGATGTTGATTAAGAGAAGTATTCTTGAAATCAAAGAGATAAATATAGCGGATGGAAAATGCCCTTTTTGCGAGCAGACGATTTATGGAAGTTTTTAATATAAAAAGGGAAGGTATTAAAGAATTTTAATACCTTCCCTTTTTAATTGGAGGAAAAGAGGAAGTAATTGAGAAAGTTCTTTTTCTTTTCTGTTTATATAGACACTGTATCCTTAAAAAAGTTCCATAAATTTAATATATTAAATTATTTAATTTCCAAATCGGTGTTATTTTGTTACGATATTTAACAATTTTTGTTATAGAGAGATTTCATTCTTGACAAACAAGATCAAGATTTGTTAAATATTTTTTCTTTTATTATATTCAAAATGAGAAATTTATTAATCAGGAGAAATTAAATGAAAAAAAAGTATGTCTATTTTTTTGGTGCAGGAGAAACAGAAGGAAATACAAAA
>DATKYB010000092.1 GCA_035528715.1 Nitrospinota bacterium
GGATTTGGTTCAAGCTGTACAGGAGCTTTATCTAGCTGAGAGGGAGATAAATAACGGATACCCTCTCCTTTTTATAAGGATATGAATACATCGTGAAAAAATCGAGTCTAAAAAAACTTGTATTAATCTTTCTTATTCTTAGTATTTTAATTTTTATTAAATATCTTGATATTTTTCATTTTTTTACTCTTGAGAATATTAAAACACAGAGAGGATTTCTCTTAGAATACGTACAAGATAAATATATAGCATCTATTATTTCCTTTATTTTTATCTATGTTTTTGTAACGGCTTTTTCTATACCCGGGGCTACTGTTCTCACTTTGCTAGGAGGGTTCTTATTTATGCCTCTTTTTGCAACGATCTATGTTAATATTGGTGCAACCATTGGTGCCAGCTTGATTTTTCTGGCTGCTCGGTATCTGATAGGAAACCGGGTTCAACAGAAATATTCTGAGAGGTTAGCTGCCTTTAACAGAGAAATTGAAAAACATGGAAAGAACTACTTATTGACTCTCAGGCTGATTCCGATATTTCCATTCTTCTTGGTTAATTTATTGCCTGCCCTGACAAAAATACCCTTTAAGACCTTCTTCTGGACAACCTCTTTAGGGATTATTCCCGGGACCTTTGTTTATGCGTATGCAGGAAGACAGTTTGGAAGTATCAATTCTATAAATGAGATATTTTCAATAAAGATATTCGTAGCATTTACTTTGCTTGGTCTTATGACCCTTGTTCCTGTTGTTTTAAAGAGGTTCAAAAAAGAAGCCTTCACTTAGAGCCCAATAAAAAAACTCACGCCATTTATCTAAAGATAAAAGGGGGGGTATAATGGAATTCTTGGATGGTAAAATAAAAGTGAAAAGAGGAGACATAACAACTGAAAAGGTAGATGCTGTTGTCAATGCCGCTAATAGTACACTTCTTGGAGGCGGTGGTGTGGATGGGGCGATTCATAGGAGGGGAGGTTCGGCCATTTTAGAGGAGTGCAGGGAGATTAGAAAGACCAAATATCCTGATGGATTGCCTGCAGGAGAGGCAGTGATGACAACAGGAGGAGAGATGCCAGCAAAATACGTTATCCATACAGTAGGTCCAATCTGGCATGGAGGGAAAAAGGATGAAGAGAAAAAACTAAAAGATTGCTATTTGAATTCGTTAAAAGTAGCTGTTGATAATCAATGCAAGACCATTGCCTTTCCAGCAATCTCAACAGGTGTTTATGGTTATCCAAGGGAGTTGGCTGCGAAGGTATCTTCAAAAGCTGCAAAAGATTTCCTAGAAGAACATAAAGAGATTGAAAAGGTCATTTTTGTTTTCTTTTCAGAAGATGATATGGAAATATTTCTTGATCATTGTATTTTTTGATTGTTTTAAGAAGGAATAAAAATATAAAAGGAGTAGGGATGTATAAAAGATCAATATTAATAACCGGGGCAACAGGATTTATAGGAAAAGAGCTTTGCAGGGTTCTTAAAGAAAAAGGGCATGAAATAATTATTCTCACACGAAATCCAGAAAAGGCCAAAGAGAGATTGTCAGGTATTACTGAAATAAAAAAATGGAGCGCCCTTAAAGAACTCCCTCCTGTTCAAACTATTGAAAAAGCTCAGGCTGTTATTCATCTTGCTGGAGAGAATATTTCTGGAAGATGGAATGAGGATAAAAAAAGGCTGATTAGAGAAAGCCGTATTTTAAGTACACAAAATATTGTGAAAGCAATGGAAGAGGCCAGAACTCGTCCAGAGCTATTTATCTCTGCCTCAGCCATTGGATATTATGGAGATAGAGGGGATGAGATCTTAACCGAAGATTCAACACCAGGGAAAGGTTTCTTGACTGATATATGCAAGGATTGGGAAGAAGAGGCCAAGAAGGCAGAAAAGTTAGGGTTGAGGGTCGTACGCCTTCGTATAGGGATTGTTTTAGGTCCTAATGGTGGTGCCTTAAAGGAGATGCTCTTCCCTTTTAAACTCGGGTTGGGTGGAGCATTAGGTAATGGAAAACAATGGATGGCATGGATTCATCGAGAAGACCTGATTGGAATAATACTCCACATTTTACAAAACAAAGATATTAAAGGTGCAGTAAATGGGACTGCTCCAGAACCCGTACAAAACAAAGTATTTTCCAAGACCCTCGGTCATGTCCTTCACCGCCCTGTTGTCTTTAACATTCCTGCCTTTGCCCTTAAAATGTTATTTGGAGAATTTGCTGAATTTTTATTGTACAGCGAGAGAGTATTACCTAAAAGGATTGAAGATTTTAATTATCAATTTAGGTATCGTACGCTTGAACCCGCATTAAAAGAATGTTTATTAAAGTAAGGTTTAAAGCTATCATTTAGATATTCTCTTTTAAGAAGATATGAACTTTAACTCTCTCGTTTTTATTATCTTCCTTTTATAAATAATCTTAAAAATTTTTTAGGAGCAGAAAATGGGTGATACCGTTTATATTGATGGTTCCTATGGAGAGGGAGGAGGCCAGATATTAAGAACAAGCCTTTCTCTGGGAGCTATCCTGGGTAGAGAAGTAGAAATAAACAATATAAGGACAGGAAGGAAGGACCCTGGTTTATCTTCTCAACATCTTATAAGCGCCGAAGCAGTGGCAAAAATAACTGGCGGAGAATTGATAGGAGCTGAATTGGGTTCACAAAAGATTAGACTGATACCGAGAAATATAAAGAGCGGGGAGTATCTCTTTGATGTGGCTGAAAAGAGAGGAAGTGCTGGTTCTACAGGGATGGTCTTCCAGACCTTAGCTCCAATATTGGCCTTTGCCAAAAGAGAATCTATTGTGTGTATAAAAGGGGGAACACATACAAAGTGGAGTCCTCCCATAGATTACATAAGGGAAGTATTTTTACCTGTTGTTGAGAGGACGGGATTTATAGGTAAGATAGAAACCGTTGAGTGGGGATGGTATCCAAAAGGTGGGGGAAAGATAAAAGGGACAATATCCCCGATAAAAGAACTAAAATCTTTAGACTTGATTGAGAGAGGTTCACTTAAATCCTTAACTGGTCTTTCTGTTGTATCTAATTTATCCCTTTCTATTGTGGGAAGACAGAAAAACAGGGTAAAAATGCTACTAAAGGATAGAGGAATCGATATCAATATAAATATAATGAAATCTCCTTCTAAAGGTAAGGGAACATTTGTATTTATCCTCGCAGAATTTGAGAATAGTTTGGCAGGGTTTAGCTCTCTTGGAGAAAGGGGGAAGTCGGCAGAGAAAGTGGCAGATGAAGCAGTGGTTCAATTTTTGGCTTATTATGATTCCAAGGCTTGTATAGACCCTTATCTTTCAGACCAGCTTATACTTTATATGGTCCTTGCATCTGGTCGTTCTCAATTTACCTGTTCAAAAATAACACGTCACCTCTTAACAAATATAAGGACAATACAAAAGTTTTTACCAAAAGGTATTAAGGTGAATGGTAAGGAAGGAGAGAGAGGGAGTGTATCTGTAAAAGGGGTTGGATGGAAAGGAAAGAAAGAATGAATGAAAATCATCAAACAAGCCTTATTACATCAGATTTTTTGACAAAGGAAAGTGAGGAGAGTATCATTCTAAATACATAGAGGAACATAGAAGAGGAGAATATTGAAAATAAAGGTTGCGAATACTGCAGGGTTTTGTAAAGGTGTTAAGAGGGCTATGAATATCGTCTTGGATACAGCCAACAGGAAGAAAAAGAATATCTATACCTATGGTCCTTTGATACATAATCCCCAGGCAGTAGAACTTCTTGAATCGAAAAATGTGAAGATTGTAAATGAGATATCTGAAATTTCTTCAGGGACAGTTATCATCAGGACCCATGGAATCAGTCCCGAGATAAAAAAGGGAATTGAAGAATCTGGAGCAAATATCTGCGATGCGACATGTCCTGATGTCATGAAGGTTCAGTATCTCATAAAGAGATACTCAGAAAGAGGGTATTTCATCGTCATTGTAGGTGATAGAGGTCATCCAGAAGTGATCGCCCATCTTGGATTCAGCAACGGTAAAGGGATTGTGGTCGATTCTCTAGAAGAGTTGGATCAAATCCCTGAAAGGGAAAAGATATGCGTTGTGGTCCAAACCACATATAATCATGACAGATTTCAAGAGATTGCAAATATCATTCAGAAAAGATTTCCTCAATCAGAGATATATAACACCATATGTGATGCGACATTTAAGAGACAAAGAGAGGTGCGAGAGATATGTGAAGAGGTTGATTGCATGGTTATTGTAGGGGGGAGGAATAGTGGTAATACAATCAGACTTGTAAAAATAGCTGAATCAACAGGAACTCCCACCATTCATGTAGAGACCGAAGAGGAAATAGATGAGGAGAAATTATCACGATTTAATTTTATTGGGATCAGTGCAGGAGCATCTACACCTAACTGGTTGATTCAGAAGGTTATCGATCGAATTGAGGGTATTAAGGAAAGAAAAAAAGAAAAAACTCCTCTTTTAACAGATGGTTTGAAACTATTAGTCAGGGCCAATATATATGTTGCATTAGGGGCGGGATTTTTAACTTATGCCACTTCTCTCTTGCAGGGAATTAAACCAGTTTCAGAAACATTCTTCATCTCGAGCCTCTATGTATTTTCAATGCATGTATTAAATAGATTTACCGATAGAACAGCAGGGAGATTTAATGACCCCGCAAGAATAAAATTTTATGAGAGACATAGTAAAGTATTAATCATATCGGGTATTGTCTCCATAGCAATAAGTTTACTTATCGCTTCAAAACTCGGTTTCATTCCATTTATAATTTTGCTTGCCTCCTGCTTGTTGGGTATTTTTTACAGTATAAAGTTAATTCCCAAGGGTTGGAAGAAAATTAAATATAAAAGATTAAAGGATATCCCTGCCTCAAAGGATATCTTTATAGCCTTGGCTTGGTCTACGGTAACGGTTATTCTTCCCTTTATGGCAGACAAGAAAGGGGTTTTTTTACCTATGATTATCAGTTTTTTATTTGCCTTTTTTGTTGTCTTGATAAGAGCAATTATATTTGATTTAAGGGATATCCAAGGAGACAGAATCGTTGGTCGGGAAACGCTTCCCATTATAATAGGAGAGAATAAAGCAGAAAATATAATATTAGGATTGGGGGCTATAGTAGGATTTACTTTAATAATCTCAATATTTTTTCACTGGATCTCTTCCCTTGGATGGTTGTTCTGCATATCTATAATTTATATATTTTTCTATCTGTATCTTTATAAAAAAAGGATGTTTGCTCAAAGGCTTTCTTGGGAGACCATTATAGATGGGAATTTTGTTCTATTAGGATTAGTGGCCTTTTTGTGGAATTCACTATATCAAAGCCCTTTTTCATTGTATTAATAATCGATATATGATATCTTTTTTAGTGAAAATCTTTTAAATATCTATTACTATATGAATTTATCAAAGGATAGCTTAGAAAGTCAAATTTGTAATAAAAATTTAAAGATAGATAAATAAACTAAAAAATTTTATTACACAATGAAAAAATTTGTATTTTCAGCAGTAATACATAAGGCGGATGAAGATGAATACACAGCTAATGTACCACTTTTACCAGGATGTTTTGCAAGTGGAAATTCAGAAGAAGCAGTGCTTGAAGAGGTAAAAAATAAAGTTAAGAATTTTTTGACGAGTGAATACAGCGAAGATGAATCCCCACCGGGTGAAATTACGGAAGTTATTGAGGTAAAAGTTGAGGGTAAGGTCTTGAAATATACGGCTTTCTTTTTTCCAATGGGAGGGGATGAATATAAGGTTCTGTTTCCCTTTCTCCCTGGATGCGTGGCTAAAGGAAAAACTTATGAAGAGGCCCTAAACCAGATTAAAAAAGAAATAAATATATTTGCAGCGATTCCATCAACAAAAGAGCTATTTGTTCAAGAGAAGATTAAAAAGATTGAGATTGAATTTTAGTAAAATAAAAAAAAATTAATATACAAAGGAGCCTTATAAAATAAAAAAGATTTATGGTAATGTTGTTGGTTTAAAGCCAAGTCAGGCTAAGAAAATCCTGCATATTTATCGACGAAAGATTCCCCCAGAAAAACTGATTACTCATGAATTGGGAAGATACATAACAGAGATATCAAGAGACATCAATCGCCAGATTGGAATATTGGTGAACAGACAGGGTACTATAGAATATGTTGTTTTGGGGGACACAAAAGAGATCGTCATCCCGCCTTTAAAAAGAATGAGGCTAGGTTTGAGTCGATTCAGAGGGCTCAGATGTATCCATACCCATCTCAAGGAAGAACCCCTAAACCAAGATGATTTATCTGATTTAGCCCTTCTTCGATTAGACATGATGACTGCCATAGGCGTTTTACCTAACGGGTTACCCGGATTAGTATATTCTGCCCATCTTATTCCAGAAAATTCTCAAAGAGAAAATTGGGAACAGTTAATCCCCATTCCTTTTTTTCGATTAGATTTAGATTTTCCAAAATTAATCCATTCCCTAGAGGACGAATTTACAAGAGTTTACGGTTCAAGAAAAATTGGAGATGAGAGGGACAGGGCTATATTAGTTAATGTTACCACTGATATGAAAATTCATGCAGAAGAATCACTGAATGAACTTAAAGAATTGGCTAAATCGAATAATTTGGTGGTATTGGATAAAATTATTCAATATAGGAAAGTGATAGATCCGAAATATGTATTAGGTAAGGGTAAGCTTAATGATCTTATCATTAGAGCCCTCCAGTTAGGGGCGGATTTAATTATCTTTGATAGGGAATTAACGCCTGCTCAAATCCGTTCCATATCTGATGTAACAGAGTTAAAGATAATTGATCGGACCCAGTTAATCCTTGATATATTTGCTCAAAGGGCTAAGAGCAATGATGGAAAGGTTCAGGTGGGACTCGCTCAATTAAGATACCTATTGCCTCGTTTGATTACAAAAAATACGGCCATGTCAAGGCTTACTGGAGGAATTGGAGGGAGGGGACCTGGTGAGACAAAATTGGAGATAAATAGAAGAAGGGTTAGGGATAAGATTAACCGTCTCCAAAAGGAGCTTAAAAGTCTTAGTAAGCATCGGAGTCGTCAAAGAATAAAGAGAAAGAAAAGCGGTCTGCCGATTATATCAATTATAGGATATACAAATGCAGGGAAGTCAACATTGTTAAATTCACTTACAAAGAGCAGCGTAGAAACTGAAAGTCGATTATTTGCCACGTTAGATCCCACCACAAGAAGGCTGAGATTTCCAAGGGATATGGAGGTAGTCATTACTGATACTGTCGGTTTTATAAAAAATCTTCCAAAGGATTTGATGGAAGCCTTTCACGCTACTCTCGACGAGCTCAAAGAAGCAGACCTTCTTCTTCATATTATTGATATAAGTAATCCAAATTTTGAAGAGCACATAAAGGCCGTAAGAAAAATTTTATTTGATCTCAGCTTGGATGAAAAACCGGTATTGCTAGTTTTAAACAAGGAAGATAGATTGGAAAAAGAATTTGTAAAGAATTTATGTAACCTTTATGATGCTGTTTCTATATGCGCTAAAAATCCATCAACACTAAAAGGACTTATTGAAAAGATACAGTTTTTACTCCTTGGTTCACCTCCCGACAGTGTCTCAGATTCATGGCAAAACGCTATAAAGGAATTTCGAAAAGTTAATTCTTCAGTTTAAAAATTGCTCCCCCAGTTTTGTTAAAAAAGGTTATGCCATTCTGAAAAGAAGTGCTGGTTTTCTCTACTTTAAATTGAGCCCAAAGTTT
>DATKYB010000093.1 GCA_035528715.1 Nitrospinota bacterium
TAATACCCTCTTTTTTCGTCGACCATCAAACTCACCATAAAAGATCTGCTCCCATGGCCCAAAGTCCAGCTTCCCATTGGTCAAAGCAACGACAACCTCTCGGCCCATGACCTGTCTTTTTAGATGGGCATCGCCATTGTCCTCACCTGTCCGATTATGCATATATTGTGATATGGGTTCGTGTGGTGCTAATTCCTCCAGCCATCTCTCATAATCCTGATGCAGGCCAGACTCATCATCATTGATAAACACAGATGCTGTTATGTGCATGGCATTTACCAACAAAAGACCCTCCTTGATTCTACTTTCTTTTAAACATTCATCGACCTGTGGTGTTATGTTGATGAAGGCCCGTCTTGTAGGCACATTAAACCACAATTCTTTTCGATAACTTTTCACCATATCCTCCTTTTTAGAGAGTTAAGATAATAAAGATCATGGAAGACCCTTTTAAGTCAAATCAAGAACGAATTTGATAATCCAAACAGCAATAAGTCCCATTAATACAGGAAAGACATCAAAGCCTATTATTCCATAAATCATTGATATTAATACTAGAAGAAAAAGTATAACCTGTTTGAATCCTTTTTTAAGATAAAATTTTGATAGATTTGTCATATTAAATAAAAATCTAATAAAAAGTTAATACCATTCTAACAAAGTTAATAATAGCAAGAATTCAATAAAAAATTCAACTGGATTAAAAAAAAGAGAAGTGGAATCAAAGCTTGAATCTGGATCAATGATTTTTTATCAAAGCAACTCAACTAAAAAAGCTTTTATCTTACCATTGAATCCTTTTTGATTTTAAGACATGCTGGGCAACTTTATCGCCCAATCTTGCAGCAGTTTTAAGGTTGTTAATAGCCTGTTCACTGTTGCCGAGTTTCTCATACGCTAGCCCGCGATTGGAATATGACTTTTTATCTTCTGGGTTAATTTCTATAAGCTTGTTATAGTCTTCGATAGCTTGATAATAGTTACCAATTATCTCATAAGCACTTCCCCGATTATGATATGCCGCTATATATTTTGGGTTTTCTTCTATTGCTCGATCATAGTCCCTAATGGCACGATGATAATCTCCAAGTTTCCTAAAAACAATCCCTCGATGATTATAAGCCTCTGCATATTTTGGGTTTTCCTCTATTGCTCGATCATAGTCTCGAATGGCACGATAGAATTTACCAATGTCTTGATAAACAATCCCACGACAAAAATAAGCCTCTGCTGATTTTGGGTTCAGCTCTATAGCCCTGTTATAGTCTCTGATGGCCTGATAATCGTCACCGAGGTTCTTCGAAACAGTCCCACGACCGATATAAGCCTCGGCGTATTCTATGTTCTGCTCTATGATCCTTGTATAGGCATCTTTTGTCTCTTTCAGATCAACAGAGGGTTCTAATGTATTCCCCTTTTCAGACCGGTCTTTTTCACCTAATCCTTTGATAGCTTTTTTGTATTCTTTAAGCTTCCTTATTATGTCTTGCCATTCCATTTTCATCTATAATTTCTTAGAATGAGAAGAACAATGGATATGATAAAAATCATTCTGGATTCTCAAGGAGAAGTAAAATCTAAACTTGAATCGATTGTATTAAATCAAAAAGACAGAACATCGTCAATATAATTTTGCGGTTCTTTTGTTTTCGATTTTACCCTCACTTCTTTTGGATTTCTGAGCAATACACCTGAGAAGTTATAAGATTATGTTTTATTAAATTAAAGCTTTATAAAAGAAAATTTCTAAAATCCTAAAAATTGCTTGACAATGGAGAAAACGAAACATATTATTCCTACTAAAAAGGTAGGGAATAAAATTTTAAAAACACAGGTAAATTAATGAGAATTTCCGCAAAAGGTGAATATGCACTGAGAGCTCTTCATTATCTGTCGCTAAACTATGGAAAGGGGCTCATTCATATTAAAGATATTGCTGAAAACCAGAAGATTCCTTTAAAATTTTTAGAAGGAATTTTGCTTAAGCTAAAAAATGCTGGTTATCTAAGTAGCAAAAGAGGTGCGAGAGGAGGATATTTCCTTGCAAAACCACCAGGAAGTATAAACATAGCGGAGATCATGAGGAGTATGGACATCCCCTTAACACCGATTGATTGTGTCAATGATAATGCTTCCAACCTTTGTGATCACAAAGAAAACTGTGATTTAATATGGTTATGGAGAGATATCAAGAATAAGGTCGAGGAGATTTTAGAAAATACCACCTTTGAAGACTTATGCGTAAAGAACAAAAATCAATCCAAAAGGATTGCTATCTGATGATTAAAAACTTATCAATTACTGAAGAGGAGCACTGTGATGTTTAGACAGATCAAAGGGGATATAGAAGCAGTCTTTGAAAGAGACCCAGCAGCCAAAAGTGTTTTGGAAATTCTCTTTTGTTATCCAGGTCTCCATGCATTAATATTTCATCGTATTGCCCATTTCTTCTGGAGAAAAAAACTTCTCTTTTTAGGTAGATTTATTTCTCATATTGGAAGATTGCTGACTGGTATTGAGATCCATCCCGGGGCAAAGATAGGTTCTGGTTTTTTTATAGATCATGGAATGGGAGTGGTTATAGGGGAAACAGCAGAAATAGGTGATAATTGTACCCTTTACCATGGTGTAACCCTTGGAGGAACAAGCCTGAAAAAAGAAAAACGTCATCCTACTCTGGGAAACAATGTTGTGGTTGGAGCTGGTGCAAAGTTACTGGGCCCTTTTATGGTTGGTGATAATAGTAAGATCGGGGCTAATTCGGTTGTAATTAATGAGGTGCCTCCAAATTCTACTGTGGTAGGAATTCCTGGTAAAGTCGTATTTAAAGGAGAAAAAAAGGCAGAAGACAAGGTGGATCTCAATCACCATGTACTCCCCGATCCTCAAGCAAAGGCTCTTAAATGTCTGGTTAATAAAATTTTAGAAATGGAAAAAGAAATCGCTAAGTTAAAAAAAGATTCTTTAGAGCTCTATAAATAGTTTTTGAAATAAAAAATTGGGCATGAAAAAGGAGGGATATTACAAGAATGAAAAAGTTTTATCTAGATAATAATGCAACGACTCCATTGGACCCTGAAGTTCTTGAAGCAATGATGCCTTTTCTGAAGGAAGATTTCGGGAATCCATCCAGTGTCCATCAGTTTGGCAGAACGATAAGGGTAAAGGTTGAAGAGGCAAGGGAAAAGGTGGCAGAAATCCTGGGCGCAGATCCTTTAGAAATTGTATTTACAAGTTGTGGTAGTGAATCGAATAATATGGCGTTAAAGGGTGTATATAAAAAGAATTGTAATCATATTATTACCTCCCAGATAGAACACCCTTGTATAATAGAAACATGTAATTTTTTAGAAAAACACGGATATGAGGTAACCTATGTCTCAGTAGATAAATATGGAACCGTTAATCCTCAGGAGATTGAAGACTCGATAAAAGAAAATACGCTCCTTATAACAATTATGCACGGCAATAATGAAATAGGGACGATCCAGCCTGTAAAGGAGATTGGTGAAATAGCAAAAAGACACGAAGTCTATTTTCATACAGATGCCGTCCAAAGCGTGGGAAAGGTACCTACTAAAGTCGATGATTTAGGTGTTGATCTCTTAAGCTTATCCGGGCATAAACTTCACGGTCCGAAAGGAATAGGTGCCATCTATATAAGAAAGAAGACCAGAATGCATCCCTTAATAATCGGAGGACATCAAGAAAGAAAAAGACGTGGAGGAACTGAAAATGTTCCGGGAATAATAGGGCTTGGAAAGGCATGTGAAATTGCTCAAAGGGAGATGGAAAACGAATTGAAAAGACTTACTTCCATGAGGGAATCCCTATTTAAGGGTATAATGGAAAAGATACCTCATGTTCAATTAAATGGTCATCCGACAAACAGGCTTCCTACAACCCTTAATATGAGCTTCAAATATGTAGAAGGAGAATCCCTGTTAATCAATTTAGACCTGAAGGGTGTTGCAGTTTCTACAGGATCAGCCTGCAGCTCAGGATCTTTGGAACCTTCTCATGTATTATTAGCCATGAAAATACCTCCTGAGGTAATACACGGTTCCCTGAGATTTAGCCTTGGAAGGTTTAATAAAGAGGAAGATATAGATTATGTGTTAGAAGTCTTACCTCCAATTGTTGAAAAGATGAGGGAGATGTCTCCTCTTTGGGAAGAGAAAAAAACTGTTATGGGTAAATAAATTCAGGAAAGGAAAGGCATATGTATACAGAAAAAGTCATGGATCATTTTACAAATCCACGAAATGTTGGTGAGATAGAGGATGCGGATGGTGTTGGCACTGTAGGCAATCCAGCTTGCGGAGATATAATGAAGATTTTTATTAAGGTAAAAGATAATGTGATTGAAGATATCAAATTTAAAACCTTTGGTTGCGGGGCTGCAATAGCAAGCAGCTCAGTAGCTACTGAATTAATCAAAGGCAAAACCATTGAAGAGGCATTAAAACTAACAAACAAGGTGGTAATAGAAGCCCTTGGTGGTTTGCCAAAAGAAAAGTTACATTGCTCTGTATTAGCAGAAGATGCCCTTAAATCAGCAATAGAAGATTATCAAAAAAAGCAAAACAAATAGTTTTAAAAAGAGATTTTCATTAGTATTTATTTTTGAAATAATCATCTAAAATCTTTGGATGGTCAAAAACAATTCTATCTGGAAGGTCTTCTTCTCCAAACAAACCGATATCCTTAGCATCTGAATCTGCCTCAGCCACACCATCACCCTTCGCTATAAAAACTGTACTGATATTATGCTGTCTAGGGTCTCTTTTGGGGTCAGAGTATGTATGAAACTGTCTTATGAGTCTGATATCTAAAGAGGTTTCCTCTTTTGCTTCTCTAATAGCGGCTCTCTCAAGGGATTCGCCATAATCAACATATCCCCCTGGAAGAGCCCAGCCTTTGGGGGGGTTTGCCCTATTAATTAATATGATCTTGTTATTTTCCATCTCTATAATGATATCAACAGTGACAAAAGGAGTCTTGTATACATGAACTACCTCACCACAGTTCTGGCATTTTTTTATATCTAGACTCATATTTTCAGCTCTCCTCTTATTGATTAATCATGCTTGATTTTTATATTCTTATATAATATATTAAATTGAAAAGAAAGAGTCTTAAGACAAGACCGAACATTAAGTTCGGTCTTTTATTTATTATAGAACAAAGGATATAATCATAGCAATGGATATAAATGAAAGAGATATTTTGAAGATTTTGAAAGAAGCAGGTCATAGGCTGTTTCTATAAAAGAGCTTATAAGTAGGCTTCAGGTTCCTGTTGAAAAGAGGAGTAGTTTCAGAAAGATGATTAAAAGAATGAATATTGAATCAAAGATAGTAAGGGTAAAAGGATCACGGTATTCCCTCCAGGAAAACAGGAATTTAATTACAGGAAGAATCCAGGCACACCCTGATGGCTACGCCTTTTTAATCCCGGAAAAAAAAGAAGAGCCTGATATTTATATAAGCCCCAGAAACTTGAGAAATGCCATGCATGGAGACAGTGTTATAATAAGAATAGAGTCAATGAGAAGGGGAGAAAGAAGAGAGGGTATAGTCTTAAAGGTAGTGGAGAGGGCCCACTCAATTGTTATAGGAGCTTATTATCTCGATGGAAAGGCAGCCTATGTCATTCCAGAAGACAGAAGGATATTCCAGCATTTCTATATCCCCAAGAAAAATCGTTCCTCCGCTAAAAAAGGCCAGATTGTTAAGGTAGAGATAACCAGTTATCCAACCCTAAGATATAATGCCGAAGGAAAGATAATCGATATTTTGGGCTATTCTGATGACCCAAATGTTGAAATCGATATTGTGGTTCATAAGTATGACCTTCCACTCAAGTTTCCAAAAAAGGTATTAAAAGAGGCAGAAGAATGTCCTCTACAAATAAACCCTGAAGAAATTGAGAAGAGGGTAGATCTTCGAGGACTCATAACCTTTACCATTGACGGGGAGACAGCAAAAGACTTTGATGATGCTGTTTCCATTGAGAAATTAAAAAATGGAAATATAAGATTAGGGGTCCATATTGCCGATGTCAGCTATTATGTAAAAGAAAATAGTGAGCTTGACAAAGAGGCCTATAAAAGAGGAACAAGTGTTTATTTCCCTGACAGGGCTATCCCCATGCTTCCAGAACGCCTATCCAATGGGATATGCAGCCTTAATCCAATGGAAGAGCGCCTCACGATGAGTGCGATGATGGATTTTGATAAAAAGGGAAATATGAGAAGCTATGAGATTCTGGATACGGTTATAAAGAGCAGGGAACGGATGACCTATACAGATGTTGCCAGGATACTTGATGGGGGTAAAACCCTTATGAAAAAGTACAAAGGCATAAAAGATGAGCTTTTCTTGATGAAAGACCTAACAGAGATACTGGGAAAGAGGAGACTGGCTGAGGGGAGCATTGACTTTGACCTTCCTGAGGCTGATGTGATTTTGGATATGAATGGAAAAATAGAGAATATTATCAAAGCAGAAAGAACCATCGCTCACAAGATGATAGAGGAATTCATGCTGGCTGCAAATAAGACCGTTGCAAGCCATCTCTTCTGGATAGAAATTCCTTCGCTTTATAGGGTTCACGATAAGCCTGACCCCTTAAAAATAGAGGTGTTCAATGAGTTTGTCCACGGGTTTGGTTACCGGATAAAAGGTAAAGGGAACATCCATTCTAAGTCCCTACAGCATATATTGGAAAAAATAAAAGGAAGGCCAGAAGAGAGGCTTATAAACACCATCCTTCTTCGGTCGATGAAGAAGGCCAGATATTCAGAAGAAAATTTAGGACACTTTGCCCTTGCCTTTGACAATTATACCCATTTCACATCTCCCATAAGAAGATATCCAGACCTTACGGTTCATAGACTTTTAAGGATAGCAAGAAAAAAGGGAAGGCTTTCGAAAAAGAGAATAAAAGAGCTGGAAGAGACCCTTCCAAAAATAGCCGAGCAATCTTCCAATAGAGAGAGGCTCGCTGATGAAGCAGAAAGAGAAATTGTTGATTTAAAAAAGGCACAGTTCATGTTAAATAAGATTGGAGAGGAATATTTTGGATATATCTCAGGTGTTACCCCTTTTGGTTTTTTTGTAGAACTGGAAGACCTGTTTGTGGAAGGGCTTGTGCATGTAACTAATCTTCAGGATGATTATTACATTTATTTAGAAAACCAGCACATGCTCAAGGGAGAATCCAGAGGGAAAACCTATCGCCTGGGAGACAGGGTATATGTCAGGGTAGCAAATGTCAGTCTTGAGAAGAGAGAAATAGACTTTTCCCTGTTGAAAAAATCCCTTTAAAGGAGTATATTTAGATTGTTTAAGCAATAATTAAGGCGTTTCAATGGTTTCTCAAAAGATTATATGCAAAAACAAAAAGGCATCTCATGATTATCACCTGAGTGAAACCTATGAGGCAGGGATTGTCCTTAAAGGAACAGAGGTAAAATCTCTAAGGGAAGGAAAAGTAAACCTAAAAGAAAGTTATGCCTCCATAGAGGGGGGAGAGGTCTATCTTTATAACTGCCATATCAGTCCCTATTCTCACGGCAGCGATGCTAACCATAACCCCTTAAGAACAAAAAAGCTCTTATTTCATAAAAAAGAGATCAAGAAACTTACAGGAAAGATAAAGGAAAAGGGCCTTACCCTTATTCCTTTAAAACTCTATTTTTTAAATGGAATTGCCAAGATTGAGATGGCCCTTGCAAAGGGAAAGAAGCTCTACGATAAGCGAGAGGATATGAAGATGAAAGACGCTAAGAAGGATATTGAAAGGGCCTTTAAAAATAGACAAAGAATTTAAGAAAAAGGGGGGCGATAGGTTTCGACGGGGATAGTTGAAGCTAAGGTTGCATGCCGAGGTCCCATTGGCTCGTAAAACAAATGGGAAACTACAACTGCAAACTCACATGAGTATGCACTAGCTGCTTAAAGCGCAGCTACGTCCTTTCTGTTCTCGCCCGTGGGATGGAAAAGGGCGTCAAATAGCGGGCTAGTCTTTTCTTCCATGTCTAGGGGGAGTAAAGGCGAAATCTTACTAGGCTAGTACCTCCTTAATCCCGTTCCAGGGGAGTTTGGAGGTATGAAATCTAAAACCTGGAATAAGCATGTAGATATCTTAGTGGAAGATTTCCGGACGCGGGTTCGATTCCCGCCGCCTCCACCAAAAAATCAGCTACAAAAAGCAGAACGATAATAGTTGCAGTGGGTTGTTAGGTCAAATTTAAATCTTGTATATGGTCTCGAATGTGATTTATTGAAAAAGCATAACCAATACCTACATTTGCAGAGCGTTTTAGATTCCTTGCAATTTTTTCCATAGCAGCTTGAGAAGCTCTTAATCCTTGAATCGGGTCTATTCCACGGACTTTAATAACGGCCTTAGTTTTAGTTTGCGATAGGATTCTTTGATTGTTTTGTAGGGTTGCAATTAAATTATCAAATTCTTGTTCGATTATTCCTGTAATTGCTCTTGTGATAATCCCAACAACTTTGCCAGATGCTAAAGAAATTAATGGGCCTCCTGAATTGCCGCCATTAACACTCCCATCAATTTGAATAATTGTTTTTTCCTGTTTTTCATGAATACTTGAAATATAGCCCATATGAGCAGTTAATTGAGGCATACCAAAGGGAAATCCTAAAAATAATATTTTTTCTCCTACTGAGACATCTGAAGAATCACCGAATTCAAATTTATGTCTACCCTCGAATTCTGGCTCTGCTAAATTTATAAAAGCATAATCTCTTTCAGATTCCTGCGATTCTGCTAAGGTGGCATTATAAAGGTCTTCCGGCAGTAAACGTATTTTTTGCTCTGTGTCTTCGAATCGAATTCTTATTGCATCAATATGGCCGGGAGGACGAATAACGTGGCTGTTTGTTACAAGCCCACCATGGACGAGAAAGGCACTACCATTTCCTAAAACTTCGCGATCTTTTTCAAAAGCTATTTCAGCTACTCCAGATCTTATTTGTGCAATTAGTTCTATAGCTGACATTTTTTATGTCTAAGGATTAATATACGAATTTCTTAATCTAACTTCTTTTAATATCAATAGCTTATCAATTAAATATATATTGTCAAGATTTTCAGTAAAACGAATGGAAGAATTGTTTTAAAATTCGTCAAAGCTGAGCTGCACGGTTTACCACTTCCGATTCCACGCAGTGGTTAGCATAATCTGTATATATCCTCTGGATATAAATACAAATAAATCCTTTCAAAACCAGATGTCAGAGTCCTAACACTGCTTGAATCTATTAGATGATACATCCCGGAGGCTTTAGTTCTATCCGCTACGAGAAGCAACATGACTGAATTATAATCCTTCTTATATACCGGAAGCAGTTCCTCTTTCTCAGCAATAGCTTCGATAAGTTCTACTGAGAGTAAGCCGCGAGACCAACCCACAGCATTATTAACACATATCCATCTTGGAGTGATGCCAGAAGGTAATGTTGTAGCATGTAAAAACCTGATATGTTTTTTGCCTGGTATTCTAATGTGCCTCAAAGGCTGGTCCGATAAATTAGCTGCTTCGATCAGTTCCACAATTTGGTTAGCAACATTCTGTTTGCCTTTACCTCCATGAGGAAGGGCTTGCGTTAAAAAGGCTTTGACATTGATCGGAATGGGATTGCGTTGAAAGTAGATTTCTTTGGCCATGATCAAAAGGCCAGAGCGAAAAGATTCCAATTCAGCGGTCTTTGATCCACCTTTACCTCGGATGTTCTTGAAAATCCCACTAACTTCGATTCCCTTCGTCTTAGAACTATGGACAATTTCAAAATCCGGATCCTCTCGCTTCTTTTCAACAACCTGAATGTTTAATCCAGATTTGTTGATAAATTGATCTAAATAGAAACGTTCTTGATTTTTGTCCATTTTTATCGCCAACAATTAATATACGAATTTCTTAATCTAACTTCTTGTAATATCAATAGCTTATCACTTAAATGTAAATTGTCAAGATTTTCAGCTAAATAGACTGGTATATTCCCGCTTTATATTTAGATAGTGCTAATGAAAGAGATTCGATTCGCGCAAGGTGCAGCTATACAGAATGAGGTGGATCTGTTAATTGGGAGGCTATTTAGCCTCTGCTTTTACATAAATCTCTTTTGGTGCAGTTCTGAAGTATTTGTAGAGGGCAGAACAAAGCCAGCCTTCGGCTTTGAATTTCTCTGAATAATACCAATTGCCTGATGCATCCTTTCTCTTCCAGACAAGCTTGTCATCGTATCCGGGGAACTCCTGTGCTGAGAATGTAAGTCTGAACCCTTTGTCTGCATCTGGAATGTCAGCAACAAGCTTGTCTATCAATTCAGGAATTCCGGCAACGAAGGGCTCCTTTGATAATCCCCGGCTGGAGTCGTCAAAAACCCATGTTCCAGCATGACGATAAGGTGCTATGACCAGCAGGGAGTTTGATGTTGGTGCAACTGGCTCTTGACGACAGCCGAAAATGAATAGAACGATAACCAATGTGACAAGTATCTTTCTCATGTTATCTTTTCTCCTAACAATTAACATACGAATCTCTTAATTTAACTTACCTAATATCAACAGCTTATCAATTAAATATAAATTGTCAAGATTTTCAGTAAAACGAATGGAAAAAATTGTTTTAAAATTTGTCAAAGCAGAATGGTAGTCAGGTGCAGCGCCTTGTTATGGGTTCAACTTTGTGATTCAGTATCTTATGAAAAAAGGCAAAGCCATCAAAACAATACCAATAAGAATGATTAAAAAAATGTTGGAGACAAAATAAGGAAAAGCTATGAGTGCAACACCAGAAAGTAAAGCAACCCCCTTTTGCTGTTTTTTACCATATATAAAATAACCAATTCCAATAGAACCAAATAATATACCCCAGATTATTGTTGCCGAGCTATCCATTGTGTTTTCCTACCTGTTTTCTTTTTTTTCGTTAACACATAACAATTTATATACGAATTTTTTAATCTAACTTCTTTTAATATCAATAGTTTATCATTTAAATATAAATTGTCAAGATTTTCCATAAATCGATTTGACATAATACAAAGTAACTCATACAATCAAACATAAGAAGGGAGCCTTTAGCTATGAAAAGATACATAAAATTAATTATTGTTGCTGCTGTTGTGATTGTTTTCAGCCAAATAGGATATAGTGAAAATCTGTTTAATCAAAAAGATACTTTAACTCAGGTTTCTACAATTGATGCATTATTAAGCGGAGTTTACGACGGAGGAATGACTATAAAAGAGTTGAAGAAATATGGTGATCTAGGTTTAGGTAGTTTTAACAGCCTAGACGGAGAAATGCTTGCCATTGACGGTCGATTCTACCAAGTAACTTCAGATGGCAGAGCCAAACAAGCTGATATCAACATGAAAACCCCATTTGCCGCAGTTACTTTTTTCGAAGTAGATCATAGAGTTGACCTTCGGCACGGTGTAAATTTCAACTCTTTTAAAAAACAAATGGATAATATGATTTCCACACCTAATATTTTTTATGCAATCAGGATCGAAGGCGTATTCAAAGCGATGAAGACAAGAAGCGTCCCAAAACAAAGCAAACCTTACGAACCACTCAAAGAGATAGTGAGGAATCAGCCGGTTTTCAACTTTAAGAATGTAAAAGGAACCATGGTCGGTTTTCGATGTCCTCCGTACGTGAAAGGTATAAATTTACCCGGTTATCATCTTCATTTTCTGACTGAAGATGGTAAGGCAGGAGGACATGTGCTTGAGTTCATGGTTCAGGAAGCTGTTCTTAAAGTCGATGAGACATCGAGGTTCTCGATAATTCTCCCCCAAAATAAGGCTTTTTATGACGCTGATTTAACCTCTGATAAACAAGCAGATTTGAAAAAGATCGAAAGATAATCTGATTTAAATTGGATCAAGCATATTCCTGTGAAAATAGGTTCGAAATTTGGTCCAGAAGCACCACCATTACCTAGTTTTCTCCCATAGTTCAATCGGTCCTTGAGTCAATTTAAAAAGCGGATGAATATCTACTTTTTTAATCTTACTGAGTTTATTGTATCTTTCTCTATCTCTCTTGATCAGCTTTAATTTTAAGTGTTTTATCTCATATCCTATTTGGTGATCTGTTATTAAAATCTTTTTACCCACCCTTCTATTAAAATAATTTATTTTACTCTTATCAAAATGATAACCTCTTTTTTCAGCTTCTTTATAGACAATACTCAAATAAGAACCGATAAGCTTTAGCGAATCCTTAACCCCTTTAAATCTCACCAGTTGTGGATGATTCCTATAGCCTTTTGTGCCCCCTTCCAAAACTTTTTGAGCAAGTAGCCCTTCTCTCCACAAAGCAATTAATCCAGCTTTATCCAAATATTTTGGATGAATCGACCATAAACGCATATTTTTTGAAAAATTCTCTCTTATTTGTTTTCCCAAAAACTCTATCTTTTATATTTTTCCCAAAGTTTTTGAAACTGCCTTTCGTAGATTTCTGCAACCATTTTATCTTTCATAACAATATAATTCTCATCATTATATTCAGTCCCACTCCTTGTATGATTATAACTCCCTGTATATACAATGATCCCGTCAATGATAGCAAATTTATTGTGCATAAGGCTTAAAGGTCCATCCTTGACCACCTCAATACCAGCTTCTTCTAGTTTCTCGTCATCAGAGTGGATATCTAGAGCCTTTTCGTCATCCATGATCACCTTAACCTCTACTCCTCTTTTATGAGCATTTATCAAGGCCCTTGCAATATCATTTTTTGTAAGGGTATAAATGGCAAGATGAATGGACTTTTGAGCATTTTTATACAAATTGATGATTGGTCGGTGAGCCCTCTTTCCTGGTGGAAAATATATCCCCAAAACCTCTGCAGAAGAAGGAGAGATATATAAAAAAACGAATGATAATAGAAATATAGGAATAAGTCTCTTTTTTATCATCTTAATCCTCCTAAAAATGGCAATTTATTTTGAATTCATTATTTATATGATTACATTTAATGTCAAGACAAAGATATCATCGGGTTATTCTAATCAAATCTTATAAAGGATTTAAATCTGAGCAAAATAACCTTAAAAACTATTACTTTTGTGTTGACAAATTGAAATATATATTATATATTGAGAATACTCGTTCTAAATTAAGAATTTTATTATAAAAAATAGAAGGAGGTTTTATGAGCACTCTGAGTCGGAAGGAAAGGGAATATCTGGCAAGGAGGGATGAGATCTTAGAGAGTGCACAGAAACTCTTTGCTCAGAAAGGATTTTTTAAAACCACGATTCAGGATATTGCCAGAGAATCTGAATTTGCTATTGCCACGTTATACAATTTTTTTAAGAGCAAAGACGAGCTCTACTCAGCATTGATCGAGAGGAAAACCGAAAATCTCTTCAAGTTCATTCAAGAGAGTGCCCTCAATCAAGAGGGAATCAAAAAAATAGATAATGTTGTTTATGCCGTTCTTGAATTTTTCGAAAACGATAAAGACTTCTTCAAACTCTATGTGATTGAGCGAAGCGGTTTTGAATGGGATATTCGCTCTGAAATAGGTGAGCGATGCCATAAGATGTATTTAGAGTACATAGAGTTTCTAAAAAGCGTGATTGAGGAGTCCATTGAAAGGGGAGAATTGAGGGAGAGAAGCCCTTGGGATATCTCATTTTTTCTATCTGGGATTATTAATTCCTTTATCTTTCAATGGGTTAACAGTCCAAAACCCTATTCATTACTCGATAAACACAAAACCATCATGGAGCTTTTTTTATCTGGGGTAAAAAAGGAATAGTCTATCACTGATAAGAGGGAGAAAAACGTAAATGGTAAAAGCAAAAAGAATATATTTGGTTTCAATAGTTATCTTACTTTTTTTGGTAGGACCTGCCTGCGGCCAGTCTCCAAAAAATAATCAGAAAAAACAACAAAAGCCTCAGGGGCCTCCACCTGCCATAGTAGAGGTTGTCCCTGTGCAGAAGAGGCCTGTCCAGTCTATGATCCAGCTTGTAGGCACTGTTGAATCTCCAAGGATATCTTTAGTCAGCTCTGAGGTAGAGGGGCTTGTTAAGGATATCTTTTTTGATGAAGGTGACTTTGTAAATAAGAGAGCCCTTTTGGTTGCAATAGAAGACTCCCAGCTCAAGATTCTGCTGGAGGATGCAAAGGAGAAGGTAGTTGAGAACAAAGCCCTTTGGGAAAAAGCAGTTGATGAGCTCAAAAGAAATGATGAACTCTACAAGAAAAAGGTTATATCGGAAAGGGTTTACATTGATTCAAAATTGAATACCGACGCTGTAAAGAGTGCTTATAACCGGAGTAAAATAGCCGTGGAATTGCTTGAGGACAGGATGGGAAAGAAGAGAATTTTTAGTCCCTTTGCTGGTGTGGTCATAGAGAAGTTTGTTGAAAGGGGAGAATGGATAGAAAAGGGAAAAAACGTTGTCAAACTGGTCCAGATTGATCCCTTGAGGATTGAGGTTCTTGTTCCGGAAGAGGTGATACCTAAGGTTAAGAAGGGAGACCTGGTCAGCGTCAGGTTTGATGCATTGAATCACGGAAATACCGAGGGAAAGATTTCTTTTATCCTCCCTGTTGCCGATCCAAAAACCAGAACCTATCCTTTAAGGATAGAGCTTAAGAATCCTGACAGAAAATACAAGGTCGGAATGGTCGCCCGCGTATCCCTCTTTTATGGAAAAAAGGAAGAGGTGCTCATGGTTCCCCAGGATGCTCTGACGATTTTTGGAAATAACAAGATCATAACTATCGTGACTAAGGAGAAGACCGCTAAAATGGTCCCTGTTCTTGTAGGAAGAAACATAAAGGGCTGGCTCGAGGTCAAGGGAGAGGTATCAGAAAATGACCACGTGGTTGTCCGGGGGAACGAGCGTCTCATGCCAGGACAACCTGTTATGATTATTGAAAAAAAGAGAGAGGGATAACAGATTGGACCCGATTCAATTTGCCATTAAGAAACCAGTTACGATCATTGTGGGGGTTATTCTCCTCACACTCTTCGGGATGATTTCTATTTTCAGACTCCCTATGCAGCTCACCCCTGACGTGGACAAACCGGAGATCACCGTCACCACCACATGGGAGGGAGCAAGCCCACAAGAGATTGAGAGGGAGATTATTGAGGAGCAGGAGGACAAACTCAAATCGATCCAGAACCTCAAGAAGATGACGAGTGTGAGCACGAGAGGCCAGAGTGAGATCACCCTTGAATTTTATATTGGGACCGATTTGTCCCGCGCCCTTCTTGATACATCGGAAAAATTAAGGCAGGTTCCAAAATATCCTGAGAATGTGGATGAGCCTATCGTTGAATCGGGCACTACAGCAGTGCAGAGAGCCATTGCATGGTTTATCCTCAAGAGCAATCCACCTCGAGACGACATTGCCACGATGTTTGATCTGATCAATGATTATATTAAACCAATACTCGAGCGGGTTCCTGGGGTCAGTTCCATCAATATCCGGGGAGGAGTTGAAAGAGAGGTTCATGTTCAGATCGACCCCGTGAGGCTGGCATCGAGAAAACTCACCCTTGCAGAGATAAGAGACACCCTTACAAAGCGAAATATCAATATCTCTGGAGGGGACATTGAGCATGGAAAAAGGTCCTACACCATAAGAACCGTTGGTCAGTATGAGACTCTGGATAGCCTCATGAAAACGGTTATTGTCCGTAATAATGACCGGACTATCTATCTGAAGGATGTGGCTGAAGCAAAATTCGGTTACAAGGAGCAGGAGTTAGTTGGTCGTTCACAGGCCGAACCAACCATTGCCATGAACGCAACAAGGGAGAGTGGAAGCAATGTCATGGAAGTTATGGCCGGTCTGAAAAGGGAACTCAAAAAGATAAACGCTAATATTCTGGAGCCGAAAGGTCTTCGCTTCGAACAGGTCTATGATGAAACAGAATACATACAGAGCGCTATTGACCTTGTTCTTCAAAACCTTTATGTTGGTGGAACCCTGGCTATTATTGTTCTTCTTGTCTTTCTCGGTAATATCAGAAGCACAATTATTGTAGCCTTTGCCATACCGATCAGTATTATCGGGACCTTTCTTCTTATGGTTCTCTTTGGAAGAAACCTGAATGTGATAAGCCTTGCGGGAATGGCCTTTGCTGTTGGGATGGTTGTGGACAATTCCATTGTGGTCTCGGAAAATATATACCGGCATGTCCAGATGGGAAAATCGACCTTTGAGGCAAGCCTAGACGGCGCCAGAGAGGTCTGGGGAGCTGTGCTCGCCAGCACATTAACAACGCTGGCTGTATTTATTCCTGTTGTATTCGTAAGAGAGGAGGCCGGTCAGCTCTTCAAGGATATTGCCATTGCCATCTCCTCTGCTGTAGGTCTTTCCCTTTTTGTATCTGTTCTCTTCATACCCATGTTTGCATCCCAGATTGAGATAAAAGAAGAGAAAAATGCGAAAAGGTTAAAAAAATTATTAAAGGGATTGCATCAAATGGCAGCCTCTTTTCAGGATTTTGTGTGCAATCTCATTTCATCTATCAACAAGAGCTTTAAAAAAAGAATTGTAACGATTGTTGGACTTACAGGATTATCAATAGTGATCAGTATTCTGCTTCTTCCCCCCATGACCTATCTCCCCGCAGGCAATCAGAATCTCGTCATAGGCTTTCTTATTACCCCACCTGGATACAGCAAAGAAGAGTTTACAAGCATGGGAAAAAAGATCGAAAAATATCTCAAGCCTTACTGGAAAGCAGAGCTGGGAAGCAAGGAGGCAAAAAAGCTCGACGGTCCCCCTATCAAGCACTTCTTCTATGTATCCTTTGGACAGAATGTTTTTATGGGTTTAAGAAGCAAAGACCCAAGAAGGGTCAAGCCCTTGGAAAGGGTAGTCATGAATGCCAGTTCTCAGATCCCAGGGGTTCTCTCCTTTGCCTTTCAGCGCTCTCTCTTTGAGCGGGGAATCACAGGAGGAAACTCCATTGAACTTGAGATCAGCGGAGATGATATGGAAGAGATTAAAAAAACAGGACTCATGCTCATGCCTGAGATTACAAAGACGCTCGGATTCCCAAGACCGGATCCCCCGAATTTCAATCTGGGAGGGGCTGAGATAGAGATTCAACTGGATGAAGAGAGGACTGCTGAAATGGGACTGAATGTCCAGGAGGCAGGCTTTGTTGTGAGGACCATGGTGGATGGCGCTGTGATAGGTGATTTCTGGGATGGAGGAGACAAGATCGATTTAAAGCTGATCTCTTCCACAGGGACTGTTAAAACAACCGATGACCTGGAAGCAATTCCGGTTGCCATTAGCAACGGCCGTCTGGTTCCCCTCTCTACCTTTGCCCGTTTCATAAGGACAGAATCTCCTACCCAGATAAATCATATTGAAGAGAGAAGGGCAGTAACCCTCGTTGTTTCGCCACCATCCAGTATGGAGCTTTCCACAGCCATGGAAAAAATCGAAAAAGAAATCATAGAGCCAATGAGACAAAAGGGGCTCATATCCAATCAGATACAAACAACGCTTGCGGGAACAGCTGATAAGCTCAAAACAGCCTTTGAAGACCTTAAGTGGAATTTCTTGCTGGCCATTGTCATCACCTATCTCCTTATGGCGTCTTTGTTTGAATCCTTTTTCTATCCCTTTGTCATTATGTTCAGTGTGCCTTTGGCAGCAGTAGGCGGGATTATCGGTCTCTTTATTGTTCATTCTATTACGGGTCAGCAGATGGATGTTCTTACAATGCTCGGATTTGTTATCCTTATTGGTATCGTAGTCAATAATGCCATTTTGATTGTTCATCAATCCCTGAACTTTATCAGAGACCATCAAATGGAGCCTCAGAAAGCTATCGTAGAGAGTGTAAGAACAAGGATTCGGCCGATATTTATGAGTACCACCACCAGTGTTTTTGCCATGACGCCTCTAGTCCTCTTCCCAGGTGCTGGGAGCGAGCTTTATCGAGGCCTTGGAAGCGTTGTTATTGGCGGGCTAATCGTATCAACTATCTTTACTCTTCTTGTAGTCCCCTCACTCTTTAGCCTTGTATTGTCATTAAAAGAAAAAAGAAGTTCATAAGATTAGAAGGACAATCTAAAAATTGAAACAGTATTTTAGCATGATTCTATTTCTTTCTTTGATGGGGTGTGCTTCTCTAAATCTGTTGTCACCATTTACCGATTCAATCATTAATCTTAGAACAGGGGAAGAAGTTTCTTTTAACACTCTTATTCATAATATAAAAAATGTCCGCGTTGTTATTATAGGGGAGACCCACAATCAAAAAAGACATCATGATATACAACTAAAGATTATTCAGGAAATCCACAGAAAAAATTCTCTTATCACTGTAGGTATGGAAATGTTCCAGCAAAAAAGCAATGAATATCTTGAGAAGTGGTCTTACTGGAAGTTAGATGAAATAGAGATGAAATTGCTCTTTAGTAAAAACTGGACCAAAACATATTATCCCCTCTATGTGGATATACTTCGCTTTATTCGTGATGAAAGCATACCTCTAATCGGACTGAATATACCAAGAAAAGTTACGCACAAAATAGCAACAAAAGGGTTTAAATCCCTGTCTAAGGAAGAGCGCTCAAGCCTTCCCCGTGTTTCCTGTGATATCCCACAAAACTATCGAAGCTATCTTGAAGAGGTTTATGAGCTCAATTCTCACAAGAAAGGTAGCTTTGAAAATTTTTGCGAAGCTCAGGTTCTTTGGGATAGTGTTATGGCTTATCATGCTGTTCAATTTTTAAAAGAAAACCAAGACTATCAATTGATTATCTTGGCTGGCAGCATCCATGCGCAGCGTTTGGGCATACTTGCTCGCATCAGGGAAAGAATGAATGTCACTGCTCGGATTATTATTCCTAAAGCAGGTGAAGATCAAGATGATAGGAAAATTACTAATGCTGAGGCTGATTATCTGTGGATTATGAATGATTAAGGGATTTATTCTTATTATCTGCAAAAGCAATGCTAATGCATCTCACTATTATTTCTTCTTGCCATCTTGCGTTTGACTTCAATGAAGTAGTGATGGAGATGATTAAATCCCATGAGGGTATTAAGACCCCTGATGTTCCTGATAACACGCATCATTTTTGATACAGGAACTTCTGCTGGCTCTTTTATGTTATTAAAATAGCTTATTGATATCAGGCGCAATAAGAAAGAGATTAAAAAGACGAAGTGCAAGCGATAGATTTCAAAAGATAATATCTCTACCCTCCATTGGCTGAAATATTGAGCTGCCATTCCTCCTATGATAGGAGCAATGGCAGCGATGAGCCCTCCTATGGCATTAAAATAGGAGATATAGATAGATTTATGTTCTTTAGGTGATAATCTAAGGAGCAGGTTGCTTGTGCATAAATTCAGACCCGCCCAGAAGAAACCAGCTGTTAGGTGTACGAGGATTAAAAAGCCGATTGATTCACGTGTAATGAAGATCCATAAGAAAGGTATAAAGCTAGCAATATAACCATTAAACAATATAACCGGCTTATTTCCGTATCTGTCTGATAAAATTCCCCATAATCTCATCCCAACGATATCGGCTAAAATCGAGATAATAGCCATCTCTGAAATCAATGTATAACTGAGTTTTAAATCCTGAATCATATAAACCGTAAAAAAAGGTGAGACAAAATGAACGGAGAAAGACCAGAATGCAGTAAAAAAAATGTATCTTTTGAAATTCGGATCCTTAAGAGGCAAGGAAATTCCCTTGAAGAATGAAATCCTTTCTCTTTGAACCGTAAACGGTGGTTCAGGAATTTTTTTCAAAAAAACAATGCTTATGAGTCCAAAAAAGAGGGCAGCTAGAAAAATAAAGATAAACCCATTATTAAGATTCCCTTCATAATTTATCTTCCAATAATCTAAGAACCTTCCTCCCAAAAGGGTCACGAGAAGTCCGGCAATTCCGCACATAATATTTCTCTTGGAAAAATATCTGCCGCGGATGTCTTCCTTAACAAGGTCCGACATCCATGAGAGCCAGGAAACAACGCTGATGGAGGCGGACACATAAGAGATCGCAATGATAATAATGACGAAAGATATCAGATAAGAGGGTTTTTCCGGTTGTGAATAGAGGAGTAATGAAAAAACTATCAGGATCCAGATACCGCGGGCGATTCCAGAAAATCCTATAGAAACCTCTCTTCTCTTTCTGGTCTTTTCTATGATATAGGACGATAAGAGCTGGGCTGAATTTGCCAAAAGGGGTATCGAGGCAATCAATCCGATTTGAAGCTCGTTCGCACCGATATAAAGGGCAAAGGATATGAGAAAGATACCTCCAGTAAGCGTCCCAAAGAGGTTAGCAAATATTCCATCGATTATTGAGTACCTTAATCCCTTGTTAATATCACTCTGAGAGAGAAGATTTTCCATGAAGTAGGTACCTTAAAAACTATTCATTTAACTGAGACATGACCATAAGTAAATGCTTGAGATACGTATATCAGCAGTTTTCATGATGATATCAATCTTCTTTTTTACTCCAATGTTCTTTATGATTTACAGCAAGATTTTTAAGAAAAAGGAGCGGTTGCATAAATCAGATCTAATTTAAAGAGGGGGTTCATCCTTTTTTAGGAGAACCCCCTCTTGGTTTTTTATTATAAAATCACTTCTTTGAACAGGTGCTACATGCACTGGGAGAAGGAGTACAGGAACCACATGCTGAGCTAACTGAGCTTGTAAAGCTATCCCCACTCTTCATACCGAAAAGGGAGAATTTCTTTTCCAGTTTTTTGCTCCCGCATTTGGGGCATTCTGTCTTACTTTTATTACTTTTTACCAAGCATTCGAAATCAAGATTACAATCCTTACAGGTAAATTCAAAAATAGGCATTCTTATTCAGCTCCTCCTTCAATTTTGTATGCTATTTGGGTATCTTTTTCCAGTCAGAGAGAAACTTCTCTATGCCCTTATCCGTTAAGGGATGCTTTACCAGTTGTTCAATAACATTAAAAGGGATTGTCGCAACATGGGCCCCTATCATGGCAGCATCAACAACATGAAGGGGATTTCTTATACTCGCTACAATCACCTCTGTGAAAAAACCGTAGTTTTCATAGATCGTGACGATCTGCTCGACCAAGTCCATACCGATATGACTGATATCATCCAGCCTCCCCACAAAAGGGCTAACATAGGTTGCGCCGGCCTTTGCAGCCAATATTGCCTGATTGGGAGAAAAGATAAGGGTGACGTTGGTCTTAATCCCTTCTTCTTTTAATCTCTTTACTGCTTTGAGACCTTCCCATGTCATGGGTATCTTAACAACGATATTCTTATGTATGGCTGAGAGATTCCTTGCTTCTTTTATAAGCTCTTCACAGGTATCACTTACTGCTTCCGCACTAATAGGGCCATCCACGATTTTGCAAATCTCTTGAAGAACCTCCCTGTAGTCCTTCCCTTCTTTGGATACGAGAGTTGGATTTGTGGTAACCCCATCAATAATACCCATGCTGGTTGCTTCCTCAATCTCTTTTATATTTGCAGTATCTATAAAGAGTTTCATTTATCTCCCCTCATATTATGTGAACTTAAAAAATCCTTGGGTAAATATACTATATCTTATTTAAAAAGACAAATCGATTTTGAAGGATAAATGAAATGGGTTTTGAAACCTAAACTGACTAATTATAAGAACCTGGGTTTAGGCCTAGTTTCCCCAATTACCTAAAAAATAAAGTTCAACATTAGAATGATCGGATAAACCCTACGTTGTTACCAGACATGGCATTAGGCGGCATACTCATCACATACCCCGTGGTATTCACTGCCTGCTGCGATGGTTTGGTAACATGAACTACAAGATGCATCGGCTGATTTTGCAGCATTTCAGGGTTAACCGGAAAAAGTGTGCCCAGTCCCCTGACACCTGCCACTGCATTAGAGAAACCCATCTGCTTCCAGATGCCGTCGTTCTCTTTCGGTACAGCGAATGTTCCGAGAATGTTACTGCCGCTCTCGCTCCAGCCGCCCTCCTTATGTTCGATCTGTTCTCCACCAGACCACCTGGTATATGTCCAGCTTACTGTCAGCGTCCATTCTTGATAAAGTTCATAAATGTCGTAGAGGACAGGCCCTGCTTTGTTGCCCTTATCATCCATGAGATAGACCGCCTGGAATGTCCCCTTGTCGGGCGAGTCAAGAATCGTTGTGCTGATACGAAGCCCATCCGGCGTCATCTTTCCACCGACCTTAATTTTTGTGCCGGTTGCAGGATCAGTGAAGACTCTCTTTACAGTCTCGGGAACCGGGTCTTCAGCAAGCTCCGGTTCGCTGTCGCCAACATCATCCCCCCGTCCTCCGAAGCTCATCGGACCGAGGCCCCCCAGCATCCCGCCAAGAGCACCCCCTACTGTTTCCACGACTTTTTGCTTCGTTTGTGCGCCGGTGCCGACTGCGGAGTTGCTTCCTACGTTTATCGGCTCAGCAGCCTTCTCTATAACGGAAACTACGTCTTTACTAAAGGTGGAGAAGCCACCGCCAAGATCCATGGAGAAACGTGACCAAGGCTCGCCACCCGTTGTTGCTGGAATTTCATGCTTGAGATTGAGACCCATTGGAGCTGCAGTGTCAATCTTGAGAGGAGCCGGTTCAAGAGTAACTTTCAGGGACTTGCCGTACGATTCTTCAGGCAGATCGAATTCTGCGCGCCCATTTTCATCTGTCGTGGATTTTGCTATTGGTTTTCCCTCTGCTGTCTCTATAACTACAGTAGCGTTAGGCACTGACTGACCGTTATTTGTTATGATCGCATCACGGGCAACGGCAAATACTAACTGCGGCATACAGAAGATAGTGAAGGTTACAACAACAATAAAAACGGCAATGTATGATAATTTAAATTTTGCTTCTCTCATTTCTCTCCTCCTTTCTTTTAATATTTACCTATGAAATGCCTGATATAATTAATTGTATAAAACCGGTAACTATTTATTATCCCAGCTTCAGATTGAACCTCGACTCTCTTTTAAAACCGTTTTGATGCTCCACAATCAGGCGCAGCGTCCATTCCTTAGCACCACTGAAATGCTTTGGAGGGATAAGAGCAAGCTGCCCGATGTTGACCGGCGCAGTAATATCATCAGACACCTTGACCCACTCCTTTGGGTTATTCCCCTGCCCGGCTTCGATCCAGGCGCGTTTGAAATTATTCGCCATGGCGCGTCCTGAAACCTCGATAAAAAACTTCCCCTCCTTTTTTGTTCCCCCCACTTTAAAGATGCGTGAGAGCACATAAAAATCGGGGTCTGCCTTCATGGCAGCTTTGGCATCGAGAAGCCCGTATCCTGTGAACTGATCCCATCCCGGCATATCGATGTCTCTTGATGAATGGAGGATCATACGCGTTACCTGCATACCACTTAGCTTCGGGTTTTTCGATAGGATGAGCGATGCCACACCACTGACAAAGGGTGCAGAAAAGGATGTTCCAGTGACGCGGTAATAATCTTTGTCCTTGCCAACAAAGGCAGTTCCAGGCTTGTAGTCCTTCTTCTCGAATTTTAGAAGGTCTGTCCTCTTTGCGCGAAGAGAGAGAATATCAACTCCAGGAGCAGCGATATCAACATTGGTTCCCCAGCCAGAATAGCCCACCCTCTTATCATCGGGCCCTGTGGCTGCGACCGTGACAACCCCCGGAAGCCCGGCAGGCGAAAACTCCTTTGTATTCACTCCCTCATTTCCCGCAGCAGCAACCACGATTACTCCTTTTCTCCTCGCGTAGTTAACTGCCAGGAGTTCCATGCGGTTGAGGCGCTTTCCTCCGATGCTGATGTTGATAACGCGGGCACCGTTGTTAACAGCATAAATGATGGCTTTGGCAATATCAAAAGCCCAGCCCCTGCCGTCCCACTCCATGGCCTTAATCGGCATAATCTTCGCCCAAGGGTTAACACCAGCAATGCCAATCTTGTTATTTGTCAATGCGGCAATAATGCCGGCTGTGATGGTGCCGTGCCCGTTGATATCCCGTATGTCGTTGCTCTTATCAACAAAGTTCCACCCGTAAACATCATCGACATAGCCGTTCTTATCATCATCCTTGCCATTATTGGGGATTTCCTTCTCATTTTTCCATAGTGATGAAGAAATCTCAGGATGAGACCTGTCAATGCCAGTATCAATAACAGCAACAATAACAGGCTTTGCCTTTTTGGGCCACAATGACTTTAGCCTTTCTGGGCTTGGCTTAAAGCCTATGCGGCGCAGGCCCCACTGGTCAAGATAGCTCTGACCCCAGCTTCCGCGGCTCTTGAACAGAGGGTCATTCGGAAATGTCTCAGACTGCTGGATGCTGCGGGGGTCGTCAAAAAAAGCAATGCTCCACCCAAATTTACTTTCAAAAGCCGGTTTCTTAGGCATAGAAATGTAAAAACCAAAGCTATCGACTGCATCGACGCCTGGATCATCCCCAAAATCCTCCATCTCTTCTACCCAGTCCAAAAGCCCACCAAGTCCAGATTTCTGCCAGGCAAAAAGCCCACCAAGTCCATATTTCTGCCAGACCTCAACTGATCTTTCAAAATCATTTCTTAGAGTTTCAGACAGATTCAGATTTCTTAGAACTTCAGATTTTGGCGTCAAATAAACCTCAAAAGCTCTCTCTAAATCAATATACTGCACTACAGTATCGATTTCTCCAACTTTTACTGTCTGAGGCTCGCTCTCTGAACCAGCACCTACAAAAATATTTATTGGCTGAAGATGCTGTGCAACACTCTCGATTCCTTTATCTTTTTCTATCTCTTCTGGTAGCTTCCATTCTCCCTCATGAAAAACTTTTCTACTCAGACGAAAACCTTCTGTTCCAAAAAAGGGTTCTGTCTTAATCGATACTGTATAGGGATCGACTCCTTCTTTTTCTAAATTTTTAGCGAAGTTAGTTAACATTAAATAGCCCCAACCAGCTTTTATCTTAGGGTCAGGTTTCTGCATCAAATACTCTAAAGCAGTACCAAGTGACCTGCCATACTCTTCTGAATATTTACTCTCATCAATATCAACAGTATCAGCAGTAAAATAATCTACTCCAAAACGTATTTCATGATCACCTCCAAAGGGAATGGTTCCAAGGCGAATCGGCGTTTGCTTGAGCTGAACACCTCCTTTTTTGTTGAGGTCCTCCCCTTTAAGATAAGCAGCTTTAAAACCTGGGGCATCAATGATATAGTCATACCCGGCATTGATCTTCCAATCTTCCTTGACTACCTCTATTGACTTGTCTTTCGGGGCGTCTTCGCTTGGAATCTCAATGACAACCGAGTCGATCGGCTTACCTGTTGTATCCGTGATGGAAAGCTTCCCTTTTTCCACAGCTTCTCCTGCCGAAAAAAGAAAGAATACAAGAAAAGCGGATGTTAGAATTGAAATGATAAAAGAGAGGGGTTTTTGTTTTTGTTGACACAAAAAACCTCTTAAAAACAATAAAAAATGTTCTATTTCTTGAACCATTGCTATTTCCCCTTTTAATATTTATAATAAACTTATCAAAACAGCTCTGACCCCGGCTTTCTACGGCTCTTGAACAGAGGGCCATTCGGAAATGTTTCAGCCTCCTGGATGCTGCGGAGGTCGTCTTTAATGATGAGAGGTTTCCGATCCCAGGTTCTCCCCCCTGACCAGAAATCTAATCCAGGCATATTAAAAGTTTTATCGACACCCGGGTCATCCGGTATTACATCTTTGAAAAGATCTGGACGAATATCTTTAAAAAGATCTGGACGAGATAAAAGCCTCTCTTGCTTCTTCCGCCGTTCCCAATACGGTTCGCCAAAATGCAC
>DATKYB010000094.1 GCA_035528715.1 Nitrospinota bacterium
TAAAGAGGAGAGTTTTCTATAAACCTCCAGCCTTTGGTCTATGGATGGAATATAGAAAGAAGGGATATAGCCTTTGATGCCTAAATGAATTTCAGGCTCAACCAAAATCTCTTCTGGCTTGCCTTCTTTTAACTCGCCAACAACTTCTTTTAATAATCTGCAATACATATCAAATCCTACTGATGCTATATGACCTGACTGCTGAGTGCCTAAGACATTCCCTGCTCCTCGTATCTCCAAATCTCTTGTGGCAAGCCTAAAACCGGATCCCAATTCGCTCAATTCCTGTATTGCCTCCAATCTTTTTTTTGCATCGTAAGACAAAACATCTTTTGGAGGGACAAGGAGGTAGGCATAGGCTTGGTGCCTGTCTCTGCCAACACGGCCCCTGAGCTGGTATAGCTGGGCAAGGCCAAAACTATCGGCTCTGTTGATAATAATAGTGTTAACTGAGGGAATATCTAAACCTGATTCAATGATTGTTGTACACAAAAGGAGGTCAAACTCCCTATCTAAAAACTTAAGCATTGTCATCTCCAGATTCCTTTCAGACATCTGACCGTGGGCAATGCCGATCTTTATCTCTGGGACGATATTTTGAATATAGTCTCTTATCCTTTCGATGTCCTCCACCCTGTTATTGACAAAAAATATCTGTCCTTCTCTATTGAGCTCCCTAACAATCGCTTCTCTAATGATATCTCTATTATATCTTCTGATATAAGTCTTTATCGAAAGCCTTTCTTCTGGTGGAGTATCTATAACGCTCAGGTCCCTAATTCCCACAAGGGATATATGTAATGTTCTTGGGATAGGGGTGGCTGTTAAGGTTAAGACATCAACTGATCTTCTCATATTTTTTAATTTTTCTTTGTCAAGTACACCAAAGCGTTGCTCTTCATCTATAATTACAAGGCCTAAGTCTTTGAATTTTATATCTTTTTGAAGCAGCCTGTGGGTTCCTATTATTATGTCTATCTCGCCATTTATCAGTTTATTAATAATTGATTTCTGTTCTTTTCGGGTTTTGAATCGGCTTATCACCTCTATATTTATAGGATATGGAGAAAATCTATACGAAAAAGTATAAAAGTGCTGTTGGGCTAATATAGTGGTTGGAACTAACATGGCGACCTGTTTTCCATCTAAAACGGCCTTAAACGCCGCTCTCATTGCTACTTCAGTCTTTCCATAACCTACATCTCCGCATACAAGCTTATCCATAGGCCCATCTTCTTCCATACTTCTTTTAACATCTTCGATTGCCTTTTGCTGATCTTCTGTCTCCTCATACTCAAAAGAGAGGTCAAATTCTCTATGCCATGGGCCATCTTTAGAAAATGGGAAGCCTTTGACTGTCTCCCTGTAGGCATAGAGCTCTAAGAGTTCTTTAGCCATTTCTTTTATTGATCTCTTCACCCTGTTTTTTAGCCGAAGCCAGCTATTGTCCCCTAATCTATTGAGCTTTGGCTCGCTGTCTCCAGACCCTATATATTTCTGCACCATATTTAATTTATCCAGCGGAACATAAAGCCTCTCTCCTTCAGCATACTCTATCTCTAAAAACTCTCCCCTTATATTTTCTGTTTCTAGCTGGGCTATTCCTCTAAACCTACCAATTCCATAATCTATATGGACGATATAGTCTTGTTCTTTAAGTTCTTTAAATGTAGATATGAAGCCTTCCTCTTTTGTGGTCCTTATATGCTTTTTAAGCTTTCTGGGACCGAATATCTCCCTTTCCGCTACAAACACGAGATAATCATTGGGAAGGAGCATGCCTGAGGTCAATTTGCCGATAGATAGAGAAACAGAGGGGGCTCTATTGAACCTTTTTAGATATAGCTCTTCATAGGCTCTATCCTCTTCCAGAGAGGCTTCAATATTATAGTCTTTTAAAAGTCTTTTTAGCATCTGGGCTTGCCCTTTGTTTAAAAAGACTATGATGACCTTCATTCCCTCCCGAATCCAATCCCTTAATTGATTTACAAAGCTTTGAAATCTCCCCTGATAAGACTCTATGGTCTTTGCCTTAAAAGAACTTTCTGGAAAATCAATTCCATTAACAGAGGGAAGGATACCGATATTTATCATTGTCTTATTCTCAATTGCCCTATTAAATTCCATTGGAGTCATAAATAGCTCCTCAGGCTTAGATAAAAGAGGGTCTTTTGTGCTTCTCTTTTTAAACTCTTCTTTTAGATTCTCGAAGAGATGTTTTGCCCTATCTTCCAGCTCTTCTTTCTGATCAGCTATTAAGATAGCATGATCAGGAAGGTAATCAAAGAGGGGTGTAAGGGACTGAAACATTGAGCTAAACTGTTCAATGCCTGGAAAGAATCCTTCTCTTTCTATCTTATCGATGAAATCATTAAGATGATTTCTTTTCTTAAATTTCTTTAATCTTTCAATTATTCTTTCTCTATCAAAAATTAACTCTCTAACTGGCAATATCCTTGCTTTTTCTAATCCTCCTATTGATCTTTGATTATCAATGCTAAACTCTCTAATTGTTTCAACCTCTTCTCCTATTAATTCTATTCTTATGGGAGTTGGGTCTGTTGAGGGAAAGATATCTATTATCCCGCCTCTTGTGCTAAACTCTCCCTTTTCTTCAACCAGATCTGTTCTTTTATACCCCCCTTGTATTAAATTGGAGATTAAGCTATCTCTGTTTATGCTATCCCTTTCTCTGATATCAATGATTGCTTCGTCTAAGGTTTTGGGAGGGATAACCTTTTGCAATACAGCACCTATGGTAGAGACGATTATTATCTCTTCGTTTCTCTTTAATCTCTCGAAAACCTCCATTCTCTCGCTCACAATATCAATATGAGGCGACGCTGTTTCATAGGGAAGGATTTCCCAGGAGGGAAATACACAGACCCCTCTCTCTTTATCTAGAAAATGGGCTGCTTTACAAGAGTCATTGTATCCTGAAAAAAAGCTTATATCATTATATAATTCCTCGACTTCCTTTTGGGTATTAGCTATGATTAACAAAGTCTTTTTTGATACATATCCAAGGTTTCTTAAAAAGAAAGCCCTTGATGGACCAATAAGTCCTTTAATATTAATCACCTTTTTGCCTTTATTGAGGAGGCGAACTAAAGGCTCTAGGGCCTTTAAATATTGAACCTCGTTCTTCTGCATAAATATCCCCAACTGTTTTTAAGAAACTATTTTTTGGCTTGTAAAGTGGGATGGTTTATGAAGGAAAATAGCTGTTTTGGATTCATCTCTTTCTATAGACTGGTCTTGTGTTTTTTAAGTCGGTACCTCATTGATCGAAAACTTAACCCTAAGAGCTCTGCAGCTTTTTTTCTAACCCCTTTGGCTTCTTTAATAGCCGCTAGCAACAACCTCTTCTCTGTGTCTGCAAGGACTTTTTCTAAGTTGATCCTTCCTTCTGAAAGCTTGATTTTCTCTAGCTCTTCTTTCGCCTCTTCCTTCTCTTCTTTGACAAAATGGGGAAGGCTTTCAGGGGTAATGAGGCGGTCTCTTTCAAGTGCCACAATTCTCTCTATAGTATTTTCTAGCTCCCTTACATTCCCGGGCCATTCGTATTTAATCAAGAGTTTTATTGCCTCTGGCGATATCTCCTTTTGTGTTCCTGTTCTTTGAGTAAATTTTTGAATAAGAAATTCTACGAGCTGTGGTATGTCCTCTTTTCTCTCTCTTAGAGGGGGTATATCAATAGAAACAATATTCAGTCTATAAAAGAGGTCTTCTCTAAAACTTCCATCCTTAATTGCTTTCTTAAGATTTTTATTTGTAGCAGCTATAATCCTGACATCAATTTTTATGTCCTTTGTTCCTCCCACCCTTTTAAACTCTTTTTCCTGTAATGCACGTAAGAGCTTCGGTTGTAAAGGCAGTGGCGTTACTCCAATCTCATCCAAAAAGAGAGTCCCGCCATCAGCAATCTCAAAGAGCCCCTTTTTGTCTGTAACCGCCCCTGTAAAGGAGCCTTTGTGATGGCCGAAAAGCTCACTCTCTAAAAGCTCGGTTGGTATTGCTCCACAGTTAATGGCCATAAAAGGCTTTCCAACTCGATTGCTGTTATAATGAATGGCTTTTGCAACCAGCTCCTTTCCAGTGCCGCTTTCACCTGTTATGAGTACGGTGACATCAGAATCAGCAATCTTGCCCATCGTTTTATATATCTGCATCATCTTTTCGCTCTTTCCTACTATATTGGTGGGCCCATAGTCTGGCCGCAGATGTCCTTTTAAATCCCGCGTTTCCTTTTCCAGCTTCTTTCTTTCCAATACCTTTCTAACAATCATCTTTATCTCATCAGTCTTAAAGGGCTTTGAGATATAGTCATAGGCCCCTTCTCGCATCGCATCTAAAACGGATTCTGTTGAGGCAAAAGCCGTGATCATTATTACGGGAACTTCTGAATCAACAGCTTTTACCTCTTTCAGTATACGCTGCCCATCAAATCTTGGCATTCTAATATCAGTAATTACCAAATCAAAGGTTTCCTTTCTGATTAAACCAATAGCCTCCTCGCCTTTTCCTGTGGACGAAACATGATGCCCTTCTCTTTTAAGCATTATACTTAAGAGGCTTCTTATGCTTTTATCGTCGTCAACAATTAAAATCCTGCTCATGAAATTTTACCTATCATCTTTTTCTTTCGCTCATTCTCTTTGTTGCTCTTTCAATACCCTGAATAACGATTGTCTTTTCAGGGTAGGCCCTATACAGCTCTTTATATCGTACTATTGCCTCATCAAACCGCTCTTGCTCCTCAAAACATCTAGCAATTTCAAGCTTGGCATCAAAGAAAAAGGGGTTCTTTGGCCCTTTCTCTTCCAGCTCCTTATATACTTCTACAGCGCTTTTATATCTTCCCAAAACATAAAGGACGCTGCCCAGTTTATATTTTGCCTCATCCACCAATCTGCTCTCTGGATAGTCTTCTATTAAAATTTTATATTCTACAATAGCCTGTTCTAGATCACCTTTTTTAAAATAGATATCAGCTATGGCTAGCTGGTGTTTGTCTGCCATGCCTTTGTAGCTAAAATTGCTTATAAGTTTTCTGTATTCCATAATAGAACGATTATAGTCCTCTAGAGAATGATAATAGATGGATGCAATGTAGCTCTGGGATTTATAAGCCAACTTGCTTTTTGGATGCCTTTGAACTAATTCCTTAAAATATCCAGCAGCTTTTTCAGGGTCATTGAAAAATAAATAATGTGCTTCTCCTAGTCTAAAAAGAGCGTCGTCTCCAAATGGGCTTTTAGGAAATTCATAGAGTATCTGGGTATAAATCTTGGCAGCTTCCTCATAGCTCCCTTTCAACCAAAATTCTTCTCCCTTTTGAAACATCTCCTTTGACTTTCTTTCACACCCCAAAGGCGCAGATAAAAGAATAATTAATAAAATAATATAAAAACTAGTTTGTTGTATCTTCTTCTCCAACATCCTTCTTCTCTTCTACTTTTGCGAGGCTAACGACTCTATCCTGAGGCTCTAATATAATGAGCCTCACCCCCTGTGTACCTCGTCCTGTAACAGATACCTCATTAATCTTAAGCCTTATTATCTTCCCCTTGGAGGTTATTATCATCAACTCATCATCCTCATAAACACTTTTAATGCCGACCACCTGACCCCTTTTCTCGCTGAGCTTTATATTGATGAGGCCCTTTCCTCCTCTGGACTGGATTTTATATTCATCCGCCTTTGTCCTCTTTCCAAACCCTTTTTCTGTAACGCTTAATATGGTGGCTTCCGGCCTAATAATTGCCATTTCTATTACATTATCCCCCTCTCCAATCCTTATGCCCCTTACACCCATGCTCGTTCTGCCCATGCTCCTGATATCTTTTTCAGAGAAAGATATTGACTTTCCCTTTCTGGTTCCTAAAAAGATATTCTTGCTCCCATTCGTAAGCTTTACATCTATGAGCTCATCGCCTTCTGTCAGGGTTATTGAAATAATCCCCTTTGTTCTTGTGCTGCCAAAAGCCTCTAGCGGAGTTTTCTTTACCCTGCCCTTTTTTGTTACCATGACAAGATATGTTCCTGGATTAAAATCTCTGACGCACATCATCGCTGTTATATTTTCTTTTTCTTCTAATGATAGGAGATTTACGATTGCCTTTCCTTTTGCAATTCTTCCGGCTTGTGGTATTTCGTGCACTTTAAGCTTGTATACCCTTCCTCTGTTTGTAAAGAACAGCATATAATTATGGGTGGAGGAGATAAATAATTGTTCAACAAAGTCTTCTTCTTTTGTTCCCATGGCCAGAATGCCCTTTCCTCCTCTTCTTTGAGTTTTATAGAGCGCTACAGGGTTTCTCTTGACATATCCAGAATGGGTTTTTGCTACCACCATCTGCTCTTCAGTTATCATGTCTTCAAAAGCAATTTCTTGAGTTTCCTCGATGATCTCTGTTTGCCTTTCATCCTGATGTTCGTTTTTTATTTCTAAAAGTTCTTCTTTGATGATTTCTTTTATCTTCTTTTCGCTTTTCAGAATAAACATAAGCTCCTCAATGGTCCTGAGGGTGTTGTTGAAGTCTTCTATTATCTTCTCTCTTTCCAGGCCTGTTAATCTCTGAAGCCTCATGTCTAAAATTGCTTGGGCCTGTATTTGGCTTAGGTAGAACTTTGATATAAGACCTACCTTTGCAACCTCTGGAGAAGATGCTTTTTTAATTATTTCTACCACTTCATCAATGTTCTCTACTGCGGTCTTTAATCCCTCTAATATATGGGCTCTTTCCTTGGCTTCTGACAGCTCATAATTCGTTCTTTTGATAATGATGCCACGCCGAAACTCAATAAAATGATTAAGGATCTCCTTTAAATTTAAAATCTTTGGCTGATTGTTTACAAGGGCCAGCATAATTACGCCAAAGGTCATCTGCATTGGGGTGTGTTTATAAAGTTGGTTCAAAACTGCTTTGGCAATCTCGTTTCGTCTAAGCTCCACCACAATCCGCATCCCCTCTCTATCAGACTCGTCTCTTAAAGCGGAAATTCCTTCAATCTTCTTGTCTTTAACGAGCTCGGCTATCTTCTCGATCAGCTTTGCTTTATTCACCTGATATGGGAGCTCTGTAATAATTATGCTTTCCTTTTGACCGTTCATTGTCTTCTCAATGAATGACCTTGCCCTTAATTGGATTAAGCCTTTACCTGTTTTATATGCTTCCACAATACCCCTCTTGCCATGAATAAAACTAGCTGTTGGAAAGTCTGGGCCCTTGATATGCTCCATGAGCTGATCAATGTCTGCATCAGGATTATCTATCAAAAAAACCAGCCCTTCTATTACCTCTCCTAAACAATGGGGTGGTATGTTAGTCGCCATTCCAACTGCAATGCCTGAAGATCCGTTAACCAAGAGGTTAGGGATAAGGGATGGCAACGTTGAGGGCTCCTTCAGCGAATTATCATAGTTAGGAACAAATTTCACTGTATCTTTTTCAATATCCCTTAATAGCTCCTGGGCTATCTTTGACATCCTTATTTCTGTATACCTCATTGCTGCTGCAGGATCTCCATCTATTGATCCAAAATTTCCCTGGCCTTCAATCAAGGGATAACGCATGGAAAAGTCCTGTGCCATCCGGACAATGGCTTCATAAACAGCAGCATCCCCATGCGGATGGTACTTACCAATAACATCTCCTACTATCCTGGCAGACTTTTTAAATGGCTTATTCCAGGTCAGGTTTAGTTCTCTCATTGCATAAAGTATTCTTCTGTGGACAGGCTTAAGTCCGTCTCTAACATCTGGCAGGGCCCTTCCTACAATTACGCTCATGGCATAATCTAAATAAGCCCTCTTCATTTCATCTTCAACGTTTATCGGAATTCCCTTTTCTTTTTCCAACATTTAATCATCCTCTAAATAGCCTTAAATATCTAGGGTCCTTACCTCTAAAGCATATTGCTCTATGAAATTTCTTCGTGGTTCTACCTGGTCTCCCATTAACGTAGCAAACATATCATCAGCGTCTATAGCATCTTCAATTTTTACCTTTAATAAGGTCCTCTTTCCCGGATTCATTGTTGTCTCCCAGAGTTGTTCGGGATTCATTTCTCCCAGCCCTTTATATCTTTGAATAGAAATTCCTTTTTTGCCCTTATTAAAAATATATTCTAAGAGTTCCTCTTTATTTTTTATCTCTAGCTCTTCCCCATTTTTGTCCTTGATGCATACTGGGATGTTGTCTAAAAAACTGATGGCCTGGTAACTCTTAAAAAGCGTTTTAAACTCTACAGACGAAACAAAATCATAGTTCAGGATGATATCTATGTTCTCGGTATTAGCCCTCCCTTTCATTTTGATACATTTCAGTTGATTGTTCTCGTCGCTATCGTTTCCTATGGTTATTTTTAAATCTTTGTGCCTCCTCCCTGTTTTTTGAGCAAACTGACTCCATTCATCCTCTTTATAAAACATCTCTTTTGTTATCTCTTTCTTCTTTAATAAGAAGTCAAAAATGTCTTTTAAATTATATATTTTTAACATTCTTTTATAATGACCTCTATACTCTAATAGCTTTTTTAATAATTTGAAAAGGCTTGAACCAACATAGGTTTTTTCTTTGTTTTTTAAAGTAAGTTTTATTCCTTCAATCCCTGCCCTTAGCTGATATTCATTAAGGGCCTCCTCGTCCTTTAAATACAGCCCTTCTTTCCCCTTTTTTATCCTAAAAAGAGGGGGTTGAGCAATATAGAGATGTCCTTCTGTAATTATTTCCTTCATTTGTCTAAAAAAGAAGGTTAATAATAATGTCCTTATATGGGCGCCATCTACATCAGCGTCTGTCATTATAATTATCTTCCCGTATCTTAGCTTTTTTATATTAAAATCCCCTTCGCCGATTCCTGTTCCTAGGGTTGCAATCATTGTTTGTAGTTCTTGATTGTTTAGTATCTTATCAAACCTTGCCTTTTCTACATTTAATAATTTGCCTCTTAGGGGGAGGATGGCCTGATAATTCCTGTCTCTTCCCTGTTTTGCAGATCCTCCAGCAGAATCACCTTCCACCAAATAAAGCTCACACTTCTCTGGGTTCTTTTCTGAGCAATCAGCAAGCTTTCCAACCAGAAAATCACCCTCTAAAATATTCTTTTTTCTTGTTAAGTCCCTGGCTTTTCTTGCCGCATCCCTTGCCCTTAAAGCATTAATTGCTTTCTCAATTATTTTTTTAGCAATGGGGGGGTTTTCTTCAAAAAAGGTTGCAAGTTCTTCGTTGACTATGTTTTCAACCAATCCTTTTATCTCGCTATTTCCTAGCTTTGTTTTTGTTTGTCCTTCAAATTGTGGTTCTGGAATTTGAACACTAATAACGGCGGTAAGGCCTTCTCTAACATCATCTCCTGTAATATTGCTTTTTATATTTTTTAAAATATTATATGTGGAAGCATAGTTGTTGATTGTTCGTGTAAGGGCGCTTTTAAAGCCAACAAGGTGTGTTCCCCCATCCAAAGTATTGATATTATTAGCAAAAGAAAATATATTTTCTGAGTAGCTGTCATTATATTGAATAGCGACCTCTACTATGGTGCTGTTTTTGGACTTTTGAAAATATATTGGTTTTTTATGTAATGGTACCTTTTTTTCGTTTATAAGTTTGACAAACTCTATTATCCCTCCTTTATAATAAAACTCTCTATTCTCCCCTTTTCTTTCATCGCTTAGTGATATTTTAAGCCCGCTGTTTAAAAAACTTAACTCCCTCAGCCTTGTTGCTAAAATATCAAAGCTAAAATTTATCTCTTCAAAAATCTTCTTGTCGGGCCAGAATGTTATCTTCGTTCCTCTGCCCTTTGTCTTTGCAATAACTTCTTGCCTACATTGTGGTTTACCTCTTTCATAACGCTGATAATATTTATTGCCATCTCTTTTTATCTCAACCTCAAGTTTTTCAGATAGGGCATTCACAACAGATACCCCAACACCGTGCAACCCCCCAGAAACCTTATAACTGTCTTTATCAAACTTTCCACCGGCGTGGAGTTTTGTTAAAACAACCTCAGCAGCTGGTTTTTTCTCTGTGGGGTGCTCATCAACAGGAATCCCCCTACCATCGTCGATTACTGTTATACTATTATCAATATGTATGGTTACTTTAATATTTTTACAGAAACCTGCCATGGCTTCATCGATACTATTATCAACCACTTCATATACTAAGTGGTGAAGGCCGGTCGAAGCTGTATCACCAATATACATTGCAGGCCTTTTTCTAACTGCTTCTAATCCTTCTAAAACTTTTATTTTTTTTGCATCATAGGTTTCTTCTGCCATTTTATTTCCTTAAAAAACTTATCTGTTAATTATTAACAAAAACTATTAATTATAAATATAATTCAAATAATATAATAATAGTAGTAGTAGGGACTGTTATTTTGTGAACAAAACCATAAGTATATATAATTTTTAAATAATCTTTTAGAAATCGTGTTAAGAAAACCTGAACTATTTCTTCTTACAATATAAACAAACTGATTTATAAGATTTTTACAATAAAAACAAAGAACAATTTACGCTTTATTCACGGTTTATTAACCCTCTAATAAATGCGTTATTGTTTCTATATCGCGGAAAACCTTACTATCTTCTTTTTTTAATATCCCAATCTTTTTACAAGAATGAATTACTGTGGTATGGTCTTTCCCCCCAAAAGACCTTCCGATCTCGGGCAAAGAAGAACCTGTAAAGTTTCTACAAAGATACATCGCAATCTGCCTGGGCATTGTGATAACCCTGTCCCTCTTTTTTGATTTTAAATCTGAAACATGGATACCAAAATATTTTGAGACCACCTTTTGAATAATTTCAATATCTATTTGCTTTTCTCTTTTTAGAAACATATCCTGGAGCACTTCTTTAGCAAGAGTTACATCTATTTCAGTTCCTGTAAGAGAGGAAAAAGCGCTGATACGGGTTAAACAACCCTCCAGCTCCCTTATGTTTGATTTTATTTTATTTGCGATCAAATAAGCTACTTCCAAAGGAATTGTTATATTAACCCTTTCCGCTTTTTTATTTAAAATAGCAATTTTTGTTTCCAGGTCGGGAGGGTGAATATCTGCAATCAGGCCCCATTCGAACCGAGATCTTAACCTCTCTTCTAAACCAGGAATATCTTTTGGAAAACTGTCGCTGGATATTACAATCTGCCTGTGGGATTCATAAAGAGTGTTAAAGGTGTGGAAGAACTCTTCTTGGGTTCTGTCTTTTCCAGAGAAGAACTGGACATCATCTACTAATAAAACATCCATATTTCTATATTTATTTCTAAATTTAGCCATTCTATCGTGTTGGATGGCTCCAATAAGTTCGTTAATAAAACTTTCCGAAGAGAGATATCTAACCTTCATGTTCTGGTCTTTATTTAAAACATAATGACCTATTGCGTGCATTAAATGCGTTTTCCCCAGCCCAACACCCCCATATATAAAAAGGGGATTATAGGACTTGGCAGGAAGATCCGCAACAGCTAACGAGGCTGCATGGGCAAATTGGTTGCTTGCGCCAACAACAAAATTTTCAAACGTATAGTTTGAGTTTAGCCCAATAACCGAGCTGGTTTTTGTCATAGACATATTTTTTTGCTCTTCCTTTGCTCCCTCCTTGCTAACCACAAAAGAAATGTTAAGATCTTTTTTAGATATGTTTTGAACTGTCTCTTTGATAAGAGACATATAATGCTCAGCAATCCAATCTTTAAAAAAGCTATTCGGCACAGAAAGCGTTATTTTTGTTTCATCTATTTCAATAAGGTTAATAGGCCTGAACCAAGTTTCAAAAACCTGTTTTCCCACCTTGTCTGCTATTATTTGAAGGCTTTTATCCCATATCTGTTTCATAAAAAAAGAACCTTTTTATTTAAAAAATTCCGTTGTTGTTAAGACCAAATATTCACAAATTATTCACATATGTGAAAAAATATTAAATCTTTTAAATCAATATATTAAAAAAACACATACAAAAAAAAGATTTTTTAGCAAACACTAAAAAAGTATTCAGATTATATCAAACATAAGATATAATGACAACAAAATTTGTTTGGATAAACACCAAAAACCTCTTATTTTTGTAGATTAAAAAATTATTTCTTGACAATAGAATATTAACAATTTATAAATATTAGTTTATTTCTATTTAAACTTTTAAATTTAAATAAAAGGCTATTAAAAAGGGGAAGATATTGAAAAGAACGTATCAGCCTAAAAAAACAAAAAGAAAGAGAACCCATGGTTTTTTAGCAAGGATGAGCTCCAGGGGAGGGGTTAAAACAATAAAAAGAAGAAGAGAGAAAGGAAGAAAGAGGGTGACCGTCTAAATGAAAGAGAGCTCTCTCAAGAAAAAAGAAAGGTTGAAAAAAAATAGAGAATACATCTATGTATTTAAAAAAGGGAAATACATAGAAACGGAGCTATTAAAAATATATTTTGCTCCCTCCATAGAAAAAAGGGGAAGAATTGGCATAGCCATAAGTACAAAGATGTGTAATAATGTAAAAAGGAACAGTTTAAAAAGAAAAATAAGAGAAGCTCACCGGCTTAATAAAAGAGAGTTAAAAGAAAGCTATGATATAATCATTAGACCAAAAAAGAGCATGATTTGTCTTACTTCAAAACAAATTGAGGCCCATTTGGTTGAAGCATTCAAGGAGATTTCAGGGAATGTTATTAAAAAACCTTCTGGTTTTTCTAATCAAAATCTATCAAAAAGTCTTATCCCCGCTTAAACTTCCATCATGCAGGTTCTATCCCAGCTGTTCTAGTTATGCAATTAGAGCAATAAATAAACATGGGACGGTGAAAGGCTTTTTATTAACAATGTTTCGTATTATGAAATGTAATCCCCTCCATCCAGGCGGGGTTGACTTTCCATAAAAGGAGAGAAAATGGAGAAAAGGGCTATTATTGCCATAGTCGTATCAATGCTGATCCTCATTGTATATCAATTCCTTTTTGCCCCTCCTCAACAAGTTGGTATGAAGAAGGATAAGAAGCCGGCCGTCATAAAAGAGGAATTTAGGGAGAAAGAGCAAGAAGAGGTGGCTAAAACCATAGAAAAGACACCTGCTGTTCAAAAGACAAAACCCTTTGATTTAAAACCCCTATCAAGAGAAGAAAAGCAGGGCAAAGAGATAACAGTTGAAACCGATCTTTTAAAGATAGTATTAACAAACAAGGGGGGAAGAATAAAAGGGATATATATGAAAAAATATAGAGACAGAAGAGGGAAGACTTTTAACCTAGTAAACAGAGGCTTACATGGGGAGTTACCGCTCTTTTTAAAGCTTCAAGAGCCCTCTTTGACCAAGATTGCCAATGAAGCCGTTTATAATGCTTTTTCAGACACCCTTGTTCTTGACAGTTCTAGGCCAACAGGGAGAATAAGCATGACCTATGATTCTCCCAATGGTATAAGCATATCTAAAAACCTTACCTTTTATAATGATTATTATCATATTGACGTGGAAATTGATATAAAAGGGGTTAATGAATATACAGTTTTTTGGGGCCCAGGCCTTAATACCAGCAAAGAAAAGGAGGATAGCTATAGCTATGACGGTGCTGCGGCACTCATTAATGATAAAAAGAAAGATTATGCCCCCAAAAAGATTAATAGTACAGTAATGGAAACCGGAGATATAAAATGGGTTGCCCTGCAAAACAAATATTTTCTATCAGCATTAATCCCCAAGGCACCACCATCTTTTGCCTTGTTAGAAAAGGACCAAGCTTCAAACATATCTGTAGGCATTAATCTGAACAACCTTAAGGGTGGCGAAGAGGATAGATTCAAACTATATGTAGGTCCAAAAGAGGACCACAGACTAAAAGCTTACGGTATTGGATTAGAAAAGATCATAGATTACGGATGGTTCAGCTTTCTGTCTTTGCCATTACTTGTGGCGTTGCGCTTTTTGAATGGGTTGATAGGGAACTACGGGTTTGCTATAATCATACTTACTATACTCATCAAAATAGTATTTTATCCTCTTACTGAAAAGAGTTTTAAATCAATGCAAGCCATGCAAAAGATACAACCGAAAATGAAGGCCCTTCAGGAAATATATAAGAACGATAAGCAAAGACTAAATCAGGAAATCATGAGCCTTTATAAGCAAAACAAAGTGAACCCTGCAGGTGGATGTCTTCCGATGTTAATACAAGTCCCTATTTTTATAGCACTTTATGAGGTTCTCTTGTATTCGATTGACGTAAGACAAACCCCTTTTATTTTATGGATAAACGATCTTTCAGCCAAAGACCCATACTATGTTTTTCCTATATTAATGGGAATATCCATGTATGTACAGCAGAAGATGACGCCAACGGCGGGAGACCCCAGATATGCCCAGATTATGAATTTCATGCCCATTGTTTTTACATTTATGTTTTTAAACTTTCCTGTTGGTTTAGTCATTTATTGGCTTGTGAATAATTTGCTCACCATTTTTCAACAATATATAATCAAAACAAGGGCTTCGTCTCAAAAAGAGAAAGCTTAAAGAGTAAAGTTGAGTTATGGATTATATTGAATCAGAAGGAAAAACAGAAAAAGAGGCCACGCAGAGGGCGCTTAATCGAATAGGTGCTACAGAAGAAGAGGTAAAGATAGAGGTCTATGATAATCAGCCAGAAGGCGGTCCAGTAAAGGTTAAAGTGATATATGATAAGAAAAAGATCAGCATGGCAAGAGCAAAAGAGGTCTTGGAGAACATTCTAGCAAAAATGGATATGTCGGGAGAAATTCAAGGATCAGAGAGAGAAGACGCTTTATATATGAATATTTTTAGCGAAAAAAAAGGTTTGTTAATTGGTCGCAGAGGAGAAACAATAAACGCCCTTCAGCATATAGTTAATAGGATTGTAAACAAGGATGTTTTAGAAAAAGTTAAAATAGTGGTTGATACAGAAAACTATAAAGAGAGACAAAAGAATAAAATACAAGATCTTGCAAGAACAGAAGCCCAGAAGGTGAAAGAAACAGGTCGAGAATCAGCCCTTCCCCCCATGAACGCAGAAGAAAGAAGAATAGCTCATATTGCCCTTAGTGATGATGAAGAAATAGAGACCCAGAGC
>DATKYB010000095.1 GCA_035528715.1 Nitrospinota bacterium
GCAATTGTCATTATTGGGGAATATCATGCAAGCGAAGATCGTCAATCTATGCGAAGTATACTTGAGAACCAAGGTTTAAGTTGTAAAGTTACATTTCTATAAATAAATTGAAAAGCAATTATGACAGTCCATAAGAAGTTATTTACCATTTTTGCCATTTGATTTGATAATTTTGGTAAATTAAATAAGTCGGTTAAGGAATGATAACCATTAAAACAAGGATTGAAACCCTATTAAACCAGCCAAAGAGGCAATAGATTTAGAGTTTGAAAGAATCATCCGGTTTTACTGTGACCACTTTAGAGGTCATAATAGACTCAATCTTTACTCCCTTAAATTCCTTTTTTATTCTTTATCTTTAAAGTGTTTATTCCTTAGTTCCATAACTAATATGCTTGTCTCGCTTTTTCATTAATTTCATAAAATCTTCAATTAAAGATTGTTGAATAGAATCTTCCTTAAGTTCCACAGCAATATAGTATCCCTCATCACCTATCTTTTCACAACGGACGACCCTGCTAGGAATCTCTATAAAAGAATCATCACTCGGAAGATCATTATTGGGTAGCAAAAGCCTTATATAAACTTTCGAGTCTTGTTTGTAGGATTTAAAAGAAGTAAATTTTACTCCTACAGTAGAAATATCACAGATTTTCCCTCTAAGTAGATTTTCGCTTACTACCTTTTGAGGACATACATCAATCATGGCGTGGTCTAAATTTGTTCTTGGTGCTCGACGTCTCTCTATCTGTTCTGTCTTTTTCATTTATAAAATAATTTGTAAATTAAAAATTTAATCGTTTTTTATTTTATCGGAAATCTCCTTTCAGAACTTAGGATGTCTTAATCAAGAACTTTTAACGCCACTAACATATTTATCTTTAGAGTATATTGAATTGGTTATCCCACAATTTCATAATTCTTATATATTCTTTTATGAGAGATTGTTGATAGTAATCTTCATCAAATTCTACAGCAATATGGTACCCCTCACTACTTTTCTCTTCGCACCGCACAACCTTTCCAGAAATATTTACCAAAGAATTAAGATTCGGTAGCAAAAGACCAACAAAGATTTTTGAGTCCTTAGCATACTGTTTTTTAGAGATAAATTTTGCTCCCAAAGTAGATAAATCACAGATTTTTCCTCTCAGTTCTTTATGATGTTTCACATCTATAGGATATACATCCATAGCAGCGGAATGAAGAACTGTTCTTATTGCTCTGCGCCTTTCTATTTGTTCTTTTATCATCTTAAGATTATATAGTGAGAATGTTAATTATCTTTTCCACTACCACTGTAAAACCTTTTTCTCTCCTCCATCACTAATTTATAAAAATCACATTCATAGCATTCTTTTGGATCTTTATAGTAAAAATCACTGATTACAACCCAGCAAGCACGGCCAGCGTTTTTTCCATCATTGACTTCATCCAGATCAGTTTCATGCGTAACAGGACAAACACCAAGTCTCTCTGTATTTGCCCCGCCTGGTTCTCTACCGCATTTTTTGAATTCCCAACAGTTTATTTTTGACATCTCTCATCAAGTAATTTTTAACATTATATTTATCGCATATTATTAATTTTAGTAAATACCCTAAATAGGCTAATTTTGAGGTTTTTTTAGATTAATAAACTTGGACATAGTGAAGAAGTTTTGGTTATTTCTAGAAAGATTTTTTCATGAATAGAGGAGAGTTTAATTGATAGACAATGTTCTAGATAAAAAATTAAATCGGAAGAAAGTTGTTAAAAGTTTAATGACTGATTTGATTGAACTGAAAAACTACTCAAATAGGTTATTGACTTAACCCCTTTTTAAAAAGATAATAATGAAATTTATTATTTATCTTTAACTGTTAATCTTAATCTTTTAAGTTCAGTTGGTATGTATATAGTTGTATGTTCTTATTTCCTGCAATTTTTCTATAAAACGAAACCACAAAACCCTATTGACAAAAATCAGCTTTTTTGGTATAAATAATTGATTTATTTTAACTTTGTGATTCCATAAAGGCAAAAATGAGAAGAAGAACTAATAAGTTGAATGAATCAGAAACCCAGCGCAGGAAGGCTGAAGAAGCGCTTAGAGAAAGCGAAGAACATTATAGAATATTTTCATCATATCAACGCGCAATCTCTGAACTGCGTAAGTTCTATATATCGGATGCTACCTTTGAACAGATGATTCAGAAAATACTTGATTTGATGATTGAAGAGTTTGGTTATTACATGGCCTGGTATGCGGAATTGATAGAAGAGGAAAAAGTAATTCTTCCGAAGCTATGGGCTGGAAGATACGAGAAGTACCTCGATGGATTGCGGCTTGAATATGAGGATGATAAAAAAGATGCTAAATGCGCCATGAGCCTTGCGATTCTAACGAAAAAGCCCTTTGGTTATGCAGACCTTGAGCACGATAAAGATTTTGAAAAATGGCGTTCTTTTGCCCTTCAATACGGTTATCGCTCAAACCAAGCAATACCACTTATCAGAGATGGCAAATGCAAGAGTGCCTTTTTGGTTTACAGCACAAAGCCTTTTGCCTTTAGCGAAAATTTGATTGAATATCTCAAAGGCATCGTAGATGAACTGGCTACGATTATTGAAAATATCACTGAACGAAAGAAGGCTCAAGAAGCGCTGCAAAAGGCCCACAACGAGCTGGAAATGCGGGTTGAAGAAAGAACAGCAGAATTGAATACTATACTTACGAATATGCATCAAGGCATAGCATACTTAGATGAAAACAATAACATAAAATATGTCAACCAACAATGTTTAAATTTGTTTGGATTGAAACATGAAGATGTTTTCGGAAAAAATATTTACGAGTTCCATTCTCCAGAAAAGAAAGAAAAAATAGAAGCACTTATCAATGAATTTAGAAACGGAAAAAAATCTTTACATCTTGTTGAAGTTGTAAAAGGTAAATTTGTAGACAATACGTTTTATAGAATTCAGGATACTGATTGCAACTACCGAGGCATATTGCTGAGTACCTTTGATATCACCGGGCGAAAGGAGGCTGAGGAGGCACTGAAGAAAAAGACAGAACAGCAAAAAACCCTTTACGAACTCAGCAAGAAAATAGCCTCCTTTGTTTCAAAAGAAAAACTTCTTCCCTGGCTAGCAAAACAGGCTACAAAGCTTCTTAATGCTGATGAATGCTTTTACAGGTTAAGGGAAGGAGATTACCTTGTTAGGGGTGCTAGCACCGACAAGGCTATAGAGAAAATGCTTAAGAAAAGACTAAAAATAGATGAAAGCCTAAGCGGTACTATAGCCAAGGAAAGGAGGCCTTTGGTTATTGAGGATTTGCAAAAGGATAAAAGGCTTATAGAGAAACACAGGGAAGTGTCTAAAAGGTTTGGATTTAAATCCTTCCTCGGGGTTCCTATGATGGTAAAGGATAGATTGATAGGTGTGATAATTGTTAAAACAAAACATTTAAGAAAATTTACAGAAAGTGACATAGAACTTCTCTCTGCCTTTGCGGATATGGCTGCTATAGTTATTGAGAAAGCAAGGCTATTTGAAGATCTGGAAAAGGCAAAGAAAGAGCTGGAAAAATCAGAAAGAAATCTCAAGAAATTTTCAGGAAAGATACTATCTATAAGGGAAAGAGAGAAGAAGAAGATAGCCACTAACCTGCATGATGCACTTGGTTCTATGGCTATAGACTTAAATGCCAGCTTGAGCATTGCTGAAGAAGAAATTAATAATAAGAACATAAGAGACGCTCGTAAATATCTTCGTCAAACAAAAGACAAGCTTAAAAACATGATTCGAAATTTAAAAAATATTGCTGTAGATATAAGGCCAATAGATTTGGATATCATAGGGCTCCCATCAGCATTGAGAGAATATTTTTCAACACTTGCAAAACAAGCAAAGCTCAGGATAGATTTTAATGTGGATATCGATGAAGAGAAACTTAATGACGAAGTATCCATTGCCTTATACAGAGTAGCCCAAGAGGCTTTAAATAATGTTATCAAGCATGCAGAGGCTAAAAAGGTAAGAATAAATCTCTACTCTCAAGAGAACAGTATAAAATTCGATATATCTGATAACGGTAATGGTTTTGAACTTGACAGAGATTTATTGCAAATCGGCAAATTTCTGAAAATGGGTATCACTGGAATGCGAGAAAGAATTGAATCTTTAGATGGAACATTTAATATTAAATCAGCACCTAAGAAAGGAACTGAGATAAATATAATATTACCTGTTTAATAGGAGCATCGTCTTGAGTATTGAAGTGATTATAGGAGATGACCACAATATTGTTAGAGAAGGTATCAAGGAAGTTATTGAGAGAAAGGCGAAGGATATAAAAGTCATAGGAGAGGCTTCCAATGGAAATGAGATTTTAAATCTAGCAAAGACCAAGCCAGCAGATGTTTATATTATTGATATAACCATGCCTATTTTAAACGGGATTGAAACAACAGATAGGCTTGTAAGAATGAATCCGAAAAGCAAGATAATTATTCTAAGCATGCACAATAATAGAAGTTTAATTGAAAGGGCTTTTAAATATGGGGCTAAAGGCTACATATTAAAGGAGAGCGATGTTGAAGAGGTGATCCATGCTATTCGTGAAGTATATATGAATAGATTCTTTCTCAGCTCAAAAATATCAAAGTTTGTGGTACATTCATTTCTTGGGAAGAAACATTCCTCCAAGGCAGTTAAGATATTAGGTCAGCTTACAAGAAGAGAGCGAGAAATTCTTCAGCTTATAGGGGAGGGCTTTGATGATCAAGAAATAGCTATGAAATTAAATGTATCTTTACACACTGCACATGCTCACAGAAAAAGTATCATGCGAAAACTTGATTTACACAAACAAGCTGATCTTATCAGATATGCCTTAAAAGAAGGCATTTGCAAATTGTGAGAGTTAATTCCTAAATCCCACCTTATCAAAAATTTTTCCAATCTATTTAACCACCCAAAATATTCATTTTTCAATGAAAATACAGTTTAAAATTAACCATTTTAGGGTATTAAGTAAATAATAATAAATGACGATAAAAAATTTATATTTAAAAATTAATGGGACATAAAATATACCTGATTTAAATATGAAAATACTGCTTGTGGAAAATTCTAAAAATATAAGAAAAATATTTAAAGGGATTCTTCATCATTTAGGTTACAATAGAATAGTTGAAGCAGATAATGGTAGGAGTGCTTTAACCTTATTAAAGAAAGAAAAAATAAATTTAATCATATCAAACTGGTATATTCCTAAGATGTCAGGATTGGATCTTCTCAAGGCTGTTAGGAGCGATGACTCATTAAAATCCACCCATTTTTTTATGGTTACTTACCAGGCAGAGAAAGAGAAAATTATTAGCGCTCTAGAAGCAGGGGTAAGCAGATATATTTTAATGCCTTTTACATCCGAGGTATTGAAGAAAAATATTGATGAGATATTTACTCGTTAACAAATGCCATTTGATTTGATAAACTTTTATTTGACTACCTTTTTTTAATTCTCTTACAATTTTCCTATAAGTCCTTAGTTGACAAGATATTCCGACTAATTCCCAGTTGCTACACATTTTTCTCATTTGATCTGACCATTTTTCTCATTTGATATGACCAGTAACAACAAATGTTATTGGTCATATTTTCTGAGAAAAAAACGTAATTAACCGTAATAGGCCGTAATTATCAGAAATTTAAAGGCTTATAGAGAAAATTAAGGGTGAATTTATAAAGAAGATGGTCAAATTAAATGAGAAAAATGATGAGATTTCCACAGGAAATAGTCAGATAGTCTGAGAAAAATAAACGGCGCCGCAGAGTTTTGTCAAAAAATGTCAACTCGCTGTCAATCAATTACTTATAAATTTTAATCTCCTTTAAGATCCTTATTTTTAACTCAAAAACTGTCACCTACAATAAGCTAAAGTGCGTGACAAAGTGGGTGACAGACAAGAAAAGTAGGTGACAGCTGTAAGTGTTTTAAAAATAAAATATTATAAAAGAGGAGAATTTTTGGGATTTAAGAAAGTCTTTCAAAGTGGGTGACAAATGTGATGATATAACTAGGGGTTTTTTATCTTTAAGACCATATTCCCAATTTTTATATAAATAAACGTTTTATTATTGATTAGGATGTTTTTGATAAGATATATCCAACATTTGTAAATTATTGACAAGATATTAGATAAGAATAATATTTTATGAACTTAGCCTATAAGCTATATTCAGTCCTTTCAAATCTTATTTTTTTCTCTTGTGTTTCGGTTTAATAAAAATTAATATTTGATAGAATGATCTAAAGCTTTTCTGAATATTCTAGAACCATTTAAGCAGAATAAGGCTCTACTTAATGGTCAAGACAAAATATAGAAATAAAACAAAAAAGCAAAACTTAAATAAATCGGTAAAAGTACGCAAATCGATTACAAACAGAAAAATATCTAAAAAATATCCTCTCTCACTTGAAATGGCACTTAAAAAATTAAAAAAATCTGAGTCGGAATTAGAGCAGATTTTTAATACAGCGGCAAATGCTATGTGGGTCATAGATGCTGATTATAATATTCTCCGTATTAACGAAACATTTTTGAATCTCAATGTCCTATCTGATCGTCAGATAACAAACAAGAAGTGTTATGAGATTTTTAAAAGTAAACTCTGTAATACTGAAAGATGTCCCCTTAGAAGAATTCTTCATGGTGAAGGAAGTGTAGAATGCGAATTGGAGAAAGAAAGGCTGGACAGAACCAAGGCAACATTCTTGGTAAAAGCAGTTCCTTTTAGAAGTCTTGATGGTTCGCTTATGGGAATTGTTGAAGATTTTCGTGATATCAGTAAACTTAAATTGGCCGAGGAACGCACTCACAGACTATCCCAAAAACTTATCCAAGCCATAGAAGAAGAGCGTTCTAGAATAGCTAGAGAACTTCACGACGAACTCGGACAAATCTTGACATCTGTCAAAATGGATGCTGCATGGCTTAGTGAACATATCTCCAAAGATAAGGTATCAGTAAAAAAGACTTTTAAGAGAATGTGTAATTTGATTGAAAAATCTATTGATGAAATCAGAAAGGTATCTTTTGACCTCAGACCAAGCGTTTTGGACGATATGGGCCTTGAGGCTGCAGTATTATGGCTCACTGAGGAATTTAAAGAGTATTCAAAGATAGAATGTATTGTTTTATTTGACCTAAACAAGAAACGTTTGGCGAGGCATATTGAAACTGCACTTTACAGAATCATACAGGAGTCTCTGACAAATGTAGCACGACATGCCAATGCTACCCATGTCATCATAGAGGCTATAGCAAAAGATAACACTCTGAGACTCAAGATTGTTGATGATGGAATTGGCATCGATCTGGAAAAAATCATAGATCCTCACTCAGTTGGTATTACTGGAATGACTGAATACGCAAAGATACTCTCAGGCAATTTAAGCATAGAAGGTGAACAAGGAAAAGGGACGCACGTTATTGTAGAGATCCCTTTGGTCTACAAATAGAAGTAAAAAAGGGGTGGTCATGATTAAGGTAATTATCGCTGATGATCATCGAATTGTCCGTGAAGGACTGAAGCGCATTCTCGATGAAACCCATGACATAAAGGTTATAGGTGAAGCTTCTACAGGAATAGAAGCTATTCAGAAGATTGAAGCTAATCCCCCAGATGTATTAATTCTTGATATCTCAATGCCTGATATGGATGGTTTGGATGCTACTAAACAGATTCATGAGACTTTCCCAAAACTGCCAATTCTTATTCTGACTGTTCATCTCCCTAAGCAGTATGCCCTTCGCCTTTTTCGCGCTGGTGCCAAGGGATATCTTGTTAAAGATGTTGCATCCGAAGAACTCGTAAAGGCTCTGCGTAAGCTGAATGCTGGTAAGCTATATTTGAGTCCTGAAGTCTCAGAAGAGTTGGCTCTTCAAAAGATCAAAAGCGATGCCGATTTTTCACCGGTAGAGTGCCTTTCGGATCGTGAGCTTCAGATCCTTTGTTTTATAGCATCTGGAAAAACTACCAGGGAAATAGCTGCATCTTTAAATCTCAGTTCAAAAACAATCGATACCTACAGAACCAGACTTTTTGAGAAACTAAACCTGCGAAATAACTCTGAATTGATAAAGTTTGCCCTTCACCACAAACTTGTAGATTATTAAAATTTATTTTATTTTCCTTTTCCAACCTCTTTAATCGGTATTATTTATCTTACAATAGAACGCAGATGCTATTTTTGCAATTTGATTTCTATCCTTCATTATTCTTTATTTTCTTCCCGTTGATGTCTATCTTACCCCTTTTATCGTAAGGAAATTTCCTACAAGTTTTGTAAAAAAATTCTGACTTAAAGTTCAGCTTTTCTTTGATAGTAAGCATTAATTATCACAAGTATATTTTAAGTATAGATTATTTTATTTGCATAGGATTGTATGGGTAAGGAATAAACAATAATTTAATATTTAAAATCCTTTGTTCTTATATCAGTTAGAAAGTGTTCTATGGCTAAATGCATAGATGTGCTGATTGCCGATCAATCTGAGGAAATGAGAAAGAAACTACGAGAAATCCTCGAAAGCACCGGCAAAATAAAGGTAATAGGTATGGCTAAAGATGGGAAGGAAGCTATTAGCCTGTTTGAAAAGTTAAAACCCCATGCAGTGATATTAGACATAAAAATCCCTGTACAAGGTGGGGTTGAAACCGCCGTAGAGCTCTATTTCAGGGCCCCTGAAATTCCCATCATTATTCTAAGGGATTACCCAGAGCTAAGATTTCGAGAAACATTTCTAAAGACAAAGCATATAGTTTTCCTGGATAAGTCAAAGGAATTTGAGATGATTCCAAAAGTTCTTGAGAAGCTTTGTCAAGGTTCTTTGAAAAAGAAGAAGAAATAATTTTAAGTCTAAAAATAAAACGAATTGAAAAACTTAGACAACAACGTTTTTAAGATGGAAGAAATTTATAGAATAAACAAATTCTCTATATATTTAAAAAATGAGAAATTCTTCAAAGAGTTACTGTCTTAAAATAAATTAAATAAAGAGAAAGGAGGTGAAAGATCAGTATTTAGTTGAATCGTTAGAGAAATTTCCTTGAAAGGAGGGAAAAATGAAGTTCTTCTTAGATAAGAGCAAACCACTAATATGGGGGCTTATTTTAGCATTGTGTTTGGTTCCTCTGCTATTAGGAAGTGCTGATGCCTGGAAACCAGAAAAGCCTATAACAGTAGTTATCCCTTATGCCCGTGGTGGGGCTGATATTATAGGCAGGTTTATTCAGAGCGTAGTAGGAAAGTACAAGTTCTGTGAGCAACCTCTTGTGGTCATCAACAAAGAAGGTGGTTCAGGAACGGTAGGACTGAAGTATTTAATTGACAGAAAGGGGGACCCCCACTATTTTATGGTCAGCCTATCCAGCATAGTCACCACACCACTTCATACTGATATCGGTTTTTCCTGGAGAGATGCAACTCCGTTTTGCCGGCTCGCTCTGGACAGGCATGCCCTCTGTATATCTACCAAGAAATATCCTAACATGTATACACTGGCTCAGTTTGTCGAAGAAGCAAAAGCAGCTGAAAAGAGGGGAAAACTCCTTCAGTGCGGTGGAACTGGTGTCAAACAGGAAGATCAGATAGTCATGATCATGCTGGAGAAGGCTACCGGGATTGATCTAAAATACATACCCTTTAAGAGCGGAGGGGTAGTAGCTAAAAACTTGATAGGGGGACATATAGACTGCACCGTGAATAATCCCTCCGAATTTCTCGGTTATACCCTGGCAGGAGAAGAAAGACAACTCGTAGCCTTTGATAAAAAGAGGGTCATAGGTTATATCAATGTTCCTACCATGCCTGAGCTGGGACATCCTGAGGCTACCTATGCAATGCTGAGAGGCCTCTTTATGCCTCCTGGGGTCAAGCCAGAGCATATAGAATACATGAGTGGTTTAATTAAAAAGGTGATAGCAACTACTGAATGGCATGGCTTCTGTTCCAGAATTATGCTTGACTGTTCGGAGCCTATATTTGGAGAGGAGTTTAAAAAGTGGATGGAAGAGTATGATGCTTTACATGTGAAATATATGAAAGCAGAAGGGCTCATTAAGTAAATCTGATTTTTAAAAGTAAAGCGAGTTATATGTTGTAGTAGTCTGTGGCCCCAGCTGTTGCCCCTGGCTATGTCCCCTGGCTACCAAAAATGGTAGCCGGGGGACAATAGCATAATTGAGTTTTTTAAAAAGAAAAAAGTTGGTGATAATGATCCCTCATCGTTTAAAAAAAGTATTGATACATACATGATATTAAAAGAGGATAACTTCTATGAAAAAAGGTGAAATCTATATGGCTGTTTTCTGGGCAGTGCTTTCTATCGCTATTATGTTAGAGAGTGGTGTCATTCCTGCTACGAGGCAATCGATTGCCTGGGAAAAGGGTGTTGGTCCTGCTTCTGGTTGGTTTCCCTTTTATCTGGCGGGCTTGATGTTGATATGCAGTCTGATCGTGCTGATACCAAAGGTAATTGATGCAGTAAAAGAAGGTCTAGCTGATAAGCCCTTTGTTACCTTAGAGGCTTTAAAAGAAGTGCTCTGGGGTTTTTGGCCTATGTTTGCCTTTGTCTTTACTATTCCCTGGCTTGGATTTTACCTCGGCGCTACGATATATATTATTTACTATATGAGAGCTGTTGGAAGGCATTCCTGGAAACTGTCATTGCCAACAGGGATCCTTTTTAATGTTGCTGTCTTTTATATTTTTGAAAAGAGCCTTAAATTAACCTTGGAAAAAGGTATTACCGAGTCATTATTATTTAAATTATTATAAAAAGGAGTTAATTTATGGAAGGAATACTATCGAATTTAGCATTGGGATTTCAGGTAACATTTACTCCTTTTAATATGTTAGTAGGCTTTTTAGGTGTTGTTTTAGGGATGATATTCGGGCTTCTACCAGGATTGGGCCCTCTCAATGGTGTGGCTATTCTCCTTCCTGTTACCTTTGTTTTGCCTCCTGAGTCCTCCATGATCTTTATAGCTGCTATCTACTACGCTGGAACTGCTGGAGGTGCCATAACCTCAATCTCTCTCAATATTCCGGGAACACCTATGGCAGCAGCTACCTGTCTTGATGGACACCCCATGGCAAAAAAGGGTGAGGGAGCCCTTGCCATCTTTGTTGCCGCTACTGCCTCCCTTATTGGTGGGACACTCGCCTGTGTTGGGTTTGTTTTTCTGGCTCCGCCCCTTGCCAGATATGCCCTCGCTTTTGGCCCTTGTGACTATTTTGCCTTGATGATTTTAGCTTATGCCTGCTTTGCTGGATTAGGGGGAAAATCGGTCACAAAGACTGTTATCATGACGATCTTCGGCCTGATTGTAAGCTGTGTAGGAATGGACGTAATATCCGGTAACCCCAGAGTTACCTTTGGTTACATGGGATTTTATAATGCCATCACCTTCCTGACAGCAGTTGTGGGCATGTTTGGAATTGGGGAGGTCCTTGTAACTATAGAAAAAGGGATAAAGGCTGAGATTATCCATCCTGATGTCAAATGGAAAGATTATGTCCAAGCCTGGAAATTAATTTGGAAGCATAGGGTTTTGGTATTATCTGATACTGTATTGGGGTTTTTGGTAGGCGTCCTTCCTGCTGCAGGAGCCACACCAGCCTCCTTTATGAGTTACGGTTTTTCAAAATCTTTTTCCAGGAGGTCAAAGGAATGGGGAACAGGGGTTCCTGAAGGAGTCATGGCTACTGAGTCATCCAATCATGCGGCCAGCACAGGTGCTTTTGTTCCCATGGTAACCCTGGGTATTCCTGGATCTCCACTAGCAGCCATTGTTCTGGGTGGAATGTTGATCTGGGGGCTTGTTCCTGGTCCTCGCCTTTTTATTGAACAGCCCAGGTTTGTCTGGGGGCTTATTGCCTGTGGCTTTATTGTTAACATTCTGGCCTATATATTTGAGGTTTCTCTGGTTCCTTTTTTGATGAAGGTATTGAAAACCCCCTTTACCATCATGACCCCAATTATAGCCATCTTCTGTTTGATAACCGGTTATGTTCAAAATTTTGGTATGGTTGAGGTATGGGAGGTATTGATTTTTGGTATCCTCGGATATTTCTGTAAAAAGACAGATTACCCTGTGGCGCCCTTTATCTTAGCCTTGGTTCTTGGTCCCATGACCGAGTACGCTCTGCGTCAGAGCCTTCTCCAGTCTGATGGCTCTCTGATGATTTTCGTTACTCATCCCATATCTTTAACACTTTTGATTATCTCAATATTCCTCTATGCTTTTCCAATAACTAAAGGAGTAGTTGAGGGAAGGAGATCGAAGAGAGAGGCCATGGAGGCTAAGTCTTAAAATGATAAAAACCTCATTTTTCTTAAAGTGACAGATATAATAAATAAAGTTTAGCCTTATACTTTTAAGAATTTGTTTATCAGGGGATATATAAATGGAAGGAATCGAAACTTTCGAAATCGAGCCCATTGATGAGATCAAAATATTTGATGTTTTGGGAGATTATGCAGGAACCGAAGGGAGTGTGATTAAAGATAAGAACGGGAAGAGCATTCTCATTCCTTACGGGAACTATGATCTTTTTGATTTAAAGAACAGCCTGAGCGGAGCCCATGCCTTTTGCAACTATATCAAGATTACAAAAGGGAAAGAATCCCACTATTTGATATTTGATACAGGGCAGAATGGGTCCGCATTAGAACACAACACCAAGGTTCTTAGCTCTCTTGACAAGGACTTTGACCCAAAAAGGACGGAGATGCTCCTTCTTAGCCACGGTCATACGGATCACTATGGAAATCTCAATAAAGCTCTTGAGATTATAAATCCCGATGCAAAAAGGGAGGTCCCTCTGTATATCAGCGGGGAGACATTCTGGAACCCAAGGGCTAAAATACCCAAAGAATCAAACATCGAGACAAAGGATTATATTATTTACAAACCGGATAAAAAACAAGCTGAGGAGCGCGGCGGAAAATGGATAAGCTCCTATCATCCAAAGCTTCTCATAGATAATATGGTTCTCTATCTCGGAAGTATCAGGCCTGAAGCAAAAAAAATAGGTGTTGCAAAAGATTATGAGATGAAACCCCGTCCCTGGCCCAAGATATATACATGTGATAATAACGGAAATGCTGTTTCCGAGGATCATGCTGAAGAAGATACCTCTATAGCTTTTAATGTAAAAGACAAGGGTTTGGTTGTTATTACAGGATGCTCCCATGCCGGTGTCAACACCTCTCTGAATTACGCAAGGACCATATCAGGAACAGATAAGGTTTACTGTTATTATGGAGGATTCCATCCAAACACAGATCCAGAAGCTACAGCAAAAGACCTCCTTGAACAAAATATCCGCTATCTGATTCCGACTCACTGTTCCCCTTCTCGTCTTATAAATTTTCTCTGGCAAGAGAACAATAAATCTGAAAAGGGATTTATGCTCACTAAAAACCACTTGGCTCCAGTAGGACATACATACATTTTTTCCAGCAATTATCAAGATTCTTGAGATAGCGGTTTAATAAATTAATAAACATTAAAATTAAGAAAAGAAGTTTTAATGGCTATTTTATTTAAAAAGATTTTGGTACCAACAGATAATTCAGAGAATTCAAGAGAAGCATTTAAGTATGCCATGAATATAGCAGAAATATATGAAGCGATAATTTATGTTGTTCATGTGATAGATATTGACCATTTAGAAGAGTTCTATAAATTTGAGACAAGTCCATATGCATCTCGTGTAGATATGAAAGAGAATATTGTCAAAAAAGAAATGAAAGAAACAGAGGAATTTATAAATAAGAATATCAAGGGTGAAAAAGGACTTAAGATAGAGAAGATTATAAAAAAGGGAAATCCCTTTGTAAAGATAATTATAGCTGCAAGGGAGATAGAGGCCGATTTGATAGTAATGGGTACCCATGGAAGAACAGGGCTTTTTCATGTTTTGATGGGAAGTGTTGCTGAAAGGGTAGTTAGAACGGCTCCTTGTCCTGTATTAACTCTTAAAACAAAGGATTTTAAATTTAAGTTACCGTGTATATTGGTATAGATTGTTTTAGTATCGATGTATCTATCTTTATAGAGAAACTAAATGGATAAGTTCAAGCGTTATAAATTTAGTCTTTTTTTATTTTTCATTCCTTTTTTTCTCTTTCTTTTCTGGAGTTTCCCGTCTGTTATTCATTCATCAGAGAGCAGTTGTGTATCCTGTCATACTAGTGGATCTAAGCTTATCAAGATAACGAGGAAGATAGAGGCAGCGAGACCTTTGATTTATAAACCAAACTTCTCACAAATCTTAAAATCAATAATCATAAAAAAACCTTGACAAGAAAGTTTATTGGTTATATATTATGAGCATATGCTCATTGCCGAGAGGGTTTTTAAATGGTACGTCCAAGAAAAAATAGGTTTGTGTGGGGAAACCCTATTTCAACTTCTTTCAGACCAGGGGGGATAAGGATTTCTCAGTCAGAATTTCTGACTTTAAGAGTTGATGAATTCGAGGCTATAAGACTTGCAGACTTTGAAGGTCTTTATCAGGAAGAGGCAGCAAAGATGATGAAGATTTCAAGACAAACATTTGGAAGAATCCTGCAAGAGGCTCACAGAAAGATAGCAGAGTGTCTTGTTAAAGGAAATGCATTAAGGATAGAGGGTGGAAGTTATACCACGGCAGACAGATTATTCTATTGTATCCAGTGTGGAAATACATGGGTAACAGAAGAAGCGGTTCAGAAACCTCAAGACTGCCCTGAATGCAAAGAACCCGATATACGAATGATAAGAAGGGGTGAGCCCTTCCACTGGAGATTTGGGAGATGTCGAGGGAAAGGAAGATGGCATGGTCCTCCATGGAAATAAATGTTTAAAAACAATAATAGAATAATGATTTGTTAAAATAAGTCTATTTTTATAACAAAATATTAAATTAAAGGAGGTGACTTAATATGTATGGCAGAGGAAGAGGTTGGTGGCCCGGATGGTACAGTAAGGCCACACCTTCAGGTTATTCTTATATTGGACCCTGTTTATGTGGTTTTGGACCTCATGCCTATTACCAAGATCCAGCGGGACGGATGGCTCATGCTTCCCAAGTATACAGCTTTGGTCCTGTCCCTCCTTCATCAGCTACAAAAGAAGACCTTGAGTATGAACTAAAGATCCTAAAGGATGAAAAAGCCGAGCTTGAGAAAAGACTTAACGAAATAGAAAAAGAGCTGAAAAAGGAGGAAAAATAGAGAGAGTGGGAACTAACCTTCCCACTTTCTCTAAAAAAGAGGTGATAGTATGAAAATTTGCATTTCTTCAAAAGGAGATATTTTGGAGCCAAAAGTTGATTCCCGATTTGGAAGAAGCCGCTATTTTATCTTTGTGGATCCAGAAAACTTCAAATGTTAATATATAAAGAATCCCAACATTTCACAATGAGAAAAATTTTTTTATATAATAGATGAGAATGATTATCATTATTAAAAAGATTCTTATTTTAGTAAAAGTTAGTGTAAAAACCTTAAGTCATTAAACACAGGAGTAAAAAATGCCAGTACTAGATAAGACTGAAATGAAAAAAGAATTAGATCGTATTCATTGGTTCTTTTCAGAAAGGTTTGGAGGTAATTGGATTAAAGTAAAATTCTATAAAGAAACACCAAACTTAAAACAGGGGAAAAAATTAAAAAATATAAGATTTTGTGAGGCAACTAAAGAAGCCATAATACATCCCGTTTTTTTGGATAAAGAGAGTATTTCTTGTTTGGGAGCAGAATATGCTTTTGGATGGAATTCAGATTATAGAAATAAACTCTTAGATGCTTGTCAGGATAAGCGTCAGATTGGAAAAGATATTCTTCTTAAATCATTGTTTTCTCACATTCCCCGTTTTAAAAAGCCCTTTCAATATATTGGACTGAATACTGAAGGAGAACCTGATCTTATAATGGCGTATATGCTTCCAGAACAGGTAATGAATATAATAAAAAAATATAATGATAATTTCGGAGAGAATTTGGATGTGTATTTAAACTGTATGATGTCAATATGCGGGGGCATTGCGGTTAGAACTTATTCAATGGGGAAAATTAGTATTTCTTTTGGATGTGATGATGCAAGAAAATATTCAAACATGAGTCGAGGAAGATTGGTGGTAGGTATTCCCAAGAGGTTGTTTAATGTATTTGTTGCTTAGAAAAAGGTTTTAAATTTTATAAAATGAAAATCAAAGTAGTTTTTGATAGTAAAAGTATAGGGAAGGGATTTTCAGTAGGATGGGGTATCTCTTTTTTAGTGGACGACCATATCTTATTCGATACTGGTGAAAAATCAGTCTATTTATTCAATAACTTAAAAAAGATGAATATAGATATCTCCAGTATAAAAGCGGTTGTTATTTCTCATGACCATTGGGATCATACAGGAGGTTTATGGGATCTCTTGAAGAAGAGAAAAGGAATCAAGGTCTATGCTTGCCCTCATTTTACTGATGAATTTAAAGAAAAGGCAAAAAAATTACAAGGAAGACTTCTAGAGACAGGAAACTTTGCTGAAATTAAAAAGAATATTTTTGTCACAGGTGAAATACCAGGAAATTATAACGACCAATATATGCCTGAGCAGTCAATTGTTGTAAAAACTGTTAATGGTATCAGTGTAGTAACAGGATGTTGTCATCCTGGGATTGTAAAAATATTGAGAACAGTAAGAGAAAAATTTCCTGGGGAGAGATTTAATTTGGCATTTGGCGGATTTCATTTGAGAAATAGTGAAAAAATACTCATAAAAAATACCATTGAAAAATTGCAGGAAATGAAGGTTGAAAGGGTTGGGTTAACTCACTGTAGTGGCAGGGAAGCAGAGGAGATGTTTAAGGAAAGTTATAAAGAGCATTATATTTCAATAAAAGCTGGGTTAACAATAGAAGCTTAGATTGAAATTCTTATAATTCTATCAATTTTTCGTAGATGGGGTTGAGAAAAGATATAAAAAATAAAGAGGGGGTGAAGAATTGAATGTATCATGCCAATTTTCTCTCTATCCCCTGGGGAAGCAAGATCTAGGGGATATTATTTACAAGGCATTGGATGAATTAAAGAAAAGAGATATAAAATATGATCTCGGTGCAATGAGTACTATTTTCTCAGGAGATTCTGATGAGGTATTTTCCTGTATGAAGAGTATTTTTGATGTCGCGGCAAAAGAGGGAGGGGTAGTTTTAACATTAACCCTTTCCAATGCATGTAAGGTATGAAAATCATTATAACAGAAAGAAGGAGGTGCTGCTGTGAAGGAACCTTGGTCTAATTATTTTAAAATGGGAATCGTTCATTTTATGGCCTTTCTAGGCACTCTAAAGGGAGAGGGTCCTGTTCTTGAGACTATCCAGAAGATTGCTGAGGATGATTTCTTTGATGTGATTGAAGTTGGAATCATGAAGGACAGCGAAACAAGAAAAAAGGCTCGAGCCATTATAGAAACAGCTCATATGGAGGTAGGTTTTGGTGGTCAGCCAGGACTATTAACTGGTCAGCATGACCTCAATTCTCTGGACGAGGGTATAAGGAAAAAAGCGATCGACAGATCAAAGCAATCTGTAGATGAAGCCATAGAGCTTGGTGCCAAAAGGGTAGCTCTTTTAAGCGGTAAAGACCCTGGTGATAAAGACAGGGAAAAAGCCACGGAGCTTTTGGTTGATTCTCTCTGTCAGGTCTCTGATTATGCCAACAGCAAAGGGCTGGAAGGAATAACCCTAGAGGCCTTTGATAAGACAATTGATAAGAAATGTCTGGTTGGGCCCTCGGATATTGCTGTTAAAGTCTCCAAAGCCATGAGAGATAAGGGTTATGATTTTGGTCTTATGTGGGATCTCAGTCATGTTCCCATTCTTTTTGAGGATATGGAAAAGGCATTAGAGACGATTAAAGATCATCTGATTCATATTCATATTGGTAATGCTCTTTACAAAGATACAAGTGATGTTGCCTGCGGAGATAAACACCCCAGGTTCGGTTATCCAGGTGGTGAGAATGACGTTCTGCAACTCGCTGCATTCTTAAAGGCATTATTCAAGATAGGATATTTAGGAGAGGGAAAAAGACCAATCGTATCTTTTGAAGTCATGCCCTTTGGTGAAGAGACATCTGAACTGGTGATTGCCAATGCTAAAAGAACATTAAAAGAAGCGTGGTCACAGGTTTAAGTTTATTTAAAACAATATGTTAGAAATATTTTACAGCTTTACAGAATTTGTAAAAAATACTATATAACAAATAAAAATATTTTTTTATCTAATAGATGAGAATAACTATTATTATTAAAAATATCCCTATTTCAGTAAAATTTATTGCAAAAACTTTAAATCAAAAATAGAAAGGAGGTGTTTTTTATGCCCGGAGGAGATAGAACAGGCCCTCTAGGATTAGGACCAGGAACAGGTTGGGGTATGGGTTACTGTTACGGCTATCCAGTTGCAGGCTATGCCAATCCTGCTGGAGGAAGGTGGTTTGGGTTTGGTCGAGGATGGGGCAGAGGCATGGGTTGGGGACGTGGCGGGTTTGGCAGAGGAAGAGGCTTTTGGCGAGGAGGAGCATATCCCTATGCGTATAATCCAGGGGTTTATTCATACGCTTCTTATGGATATCCCGATGCTCCAAATATAACCCCACAGCAGGAAGCGGATATGCTAAGAGAAGAAGCCAAGTCCATGCAGGACGAGATTAAAAGTATAAATGAGCGTATAGCAGGACTTGAGTCCGAGACGAAGGCTAAGGCTAAAGATAAAGGCCGTTAATATGAATAAAATGAGCAGGAGTAGAATACCCCACTCTATTCCTGCTCGTTTAAAAATTTAAAAAAGGAGATTAAGCTTGAAAGTATCAATCTCTACGGATGGAGATTCTGTATCTCTTCATTTCGGTCGTTGCCCTACATTTACCATTGTTGAGATTGATGATAAGGGTTTGGTGAATAAAAAGGCAATTGATAATCCAGGTCATCATCCCGGGCTTTTACCTCAATTTTTTCATGAACAAGGCATAGATTGTGTTATTGCAGGAGGTATGGGGGCAAGAGCCTCAGGATTATTTAAACAATATGGCATAGAAACTCTTACTGGAATTAGCGGGAGGATTGATGAGGTTATAGATAAATTAATCAAAGGAACCCTTGAAGGCGGAGAATCCTTATGCATTCCTGGTTCTGGTAAGAATTATGGCTTGGATAAAACCGAATGTGATCACGCTTCTGATCATAAAGAGTAGTTTAAAAAACCAATAATCAAAGAAAGAGGTGATAATAATGAAGATTTGCGTTACTTCTCAGGGAGAGAATTTGGATTCAGAAGTTGATTCCAGGTTTGGAAGAAGTCATTACTTTATTATTGTAGATTCAGAAAATCTCGATTTTGAATCTATAAAAAATCCTAACATTGAGGCTGTGGGTGGAGCAGGAATCCAGTCAGCCCAATTAATTGCAAATAAAGGGGCAAAAGTTTTGCTTACAGGTCACTGTGGGCCAAATGGATTTCATACCTTACAGGCAGCAGGTGTCGAGGTAATTGTTGGAGCATCTGGAACTGTTAAAGAGGCGATTGAAAAATATAAAAAAGGTGAGCTTAAAGCAACGGATAGTCCAGATGTAATGTCTGAGTTTGGAATGCCTAAAAAGAGCTATGAACTTTAAATAATAGAAAGGAGGTTTAAAATGCCATTTGGAGATGGAACAGGCCCTCTCGGGCAAGGTCCAGGAACAGGGAGAAGAAACGGTGGTGCTGGCAGGGGCCGTATGGGTGGCAATCGACCTGGGGCAGGCCCTTCAGGTAATTGTATCTGTCCAAGTTGTGGAAAAAAGGTGGCACATCAAATTGGTGTTCCTTGCTCTACCGCAACCTGTCCTAATTGCGGTTCAAAAATGGTTAGAGAATAAAATTCTTTCAAATAGATACCAGATTTAAGTAATACTTCTCATCATTTGAGAATGAATATTTCCCAAAAAAAATAAAAAAGAAGAAAGTTAAAAAACCTGTTTACCAAAAAGAAACTCCTGAAAGGAACGGGCGATGATCATTTCTGTTGCTAGCGGTAAGGGTGGGACGGGAAAGACAACCGTCGCTGTAAGTCTGGCATTGTCTCTGTCTAATGTTCAGCTTCTGGACTGCGATGTCGAGGAGCCAAACGCCCATCTTTTTTTAAAATACCAAATCAAAGAAAAAAGGTCTGTTTTTGTCCCTGTCCCAAAAGTAGATGAATCTCAATGCAACTTCTGTGGTAAGTGTGCTGAAGTCTGTGCCTATAATGCAATTGCGGTCTTGAAAAACAAGGTATTAATCTTCCCCGAACTCTGTCATGGGTGTGGTGGCTGCAGTCTTTTTTGTCCTGAAAAGGCAATTTTTGAAGTAGATAAGGAGATAGGGGAATTAGAGATAGGAAAGAATGGTAAAAATATCGATTTTGTCCAAGGTATATTGAAGGTTGGCGAAGCAAGGTCTTCTCCTTTAATAAGAGAGGTTAAAAAATACATCGATACAGACAAGGAGGTTATTATAGATGCTCCACCTGGCACGAGGTGCTCTGTTGTCGAATCCATCAAGAGAAGTAATTTTTGTATTCTTGTTACAGAGCCGACGCCTTTTGGTCTTCATGATTTAACTCTTGCGGTTGATGTATTGCAAAAGATGAAGATTCCTTTTGGTGTTGTCATCAATCGCTCAGATCTGGGAGATAAAAAAGTTGATGCTTACTGTCTTAAAGAAAATATTCCAATATTAATGAGAATCCCTTTTAGTAAGAATATAGCTGTGGCTTATTCTAAGGGGATTCCCGTAGTACAAGAAAAACCAGAATACTTGAGTAAGTTCAAAGGGCTTTTCCGTACCATAAGGGCTCTTTCGAAAAAATCAAGAGGGGGGTAGAAGCTATAAATATTTAAAAAACTTTTTTAGAAATGAGAAGGAGCGAATAAAATGCCGCTGTATAGCTTTATTTGTAATGACTGTGGAGCACAGTTTGAACTTTTAGTGGGCATGATTTGTGGAGAAGAAGAAAAGGTCTGCAAGGAATGCGGGAGTACTAAAATCTCTCGGCAGATGAGTAGCTTTAGTTTAGGCAAATCCTCCGGCACAGGTGGAAACTCAAGCTGTACCACACCAACCTGAGGAATATAATCTTTGGGGCAGTTGTCCTATACAAGCTCGATCAACATTTTCAAGGAGAAAAATGAGCCATATAAGAAAAAGCAGACAGTTTATCTATAAAAACCATGTAAAATGGTTAAAAGAAAGAAAAGGGCTTCTCTCATCTTCTGGAAAATCGACTATTGAGGTGGCTACACCACCCGAATTTAAAGGCCATCCTGACATATGGACTCCAGAAGATTTTTTTGTATCTTCTGTCAATATCTGTATTATGACCACTTTTTTGTATTTTGCTGAGAAAGAAAAGCTTGAATTGGTAAATTATGAGAGTTTTGCAGAGGGAACCTTAGAACGAGTAGAGGACAAATTCATGTTTTCCAAGATAAAAGTATTTCCTCAGATTTTTGTTGCATCTTTTGCAGACATTGAAAAGGCAAAAGACCTTTTAGGACTATCTGAAAAGGGATGTCTCATATCCAACTCAATAAAATCTGATGTTGAGATTAAACCTGAGATAGAAATTGGTTCTAAAGAATGATTTAAGATTTTGATTGTAATAAAAAATATTTATAAACTGTTATTAAGCCATATAATATCTTTTAACACCGATTGAATAAACATATCAACAACTTAGGGGTTATCACCAGTGAAACAAATCATTGTTATCAGCGGTAAAGGCGGAACAGGTAAGACGATTATCACGGCAAGCTTTGCCTCATTAGCTAAAAATAAAGTCATGGCTGATTGTGATGTCGACGCAGCGGATTTACATCTTTTGCTAAAACCAGTAGTCAAAGAAAGGAATCAATTCAAAAGTGGGCAGACTGCCAAGATTAATAAAAATCTGTGCTCGAAGTGTGGAGAATGTGTAAAAGCCTGTCATTTTGATGCAATAAGTAAAGATTTCATTATTGATTTCCTTTCCTGCGAAGGATGTGCTGTTTGTAGTCTTATCTGTCCTGATAAAGCTATATCCATGGAAGATAATCTATCGGGGGAATGGTTTATCTCTGAAACAAAATACGGCCCAATGGTACACGCAAAATTAGGAATTGCTGCAGAAAATTCTGGAAAACTTGTTACCATGGTGAGAAGGGCTGCAAAGCTGATTGCAGAAAAAGAACAGAAGGATTATTGCATTATAGATGGACCGCCTGGAATCGGCTGCCCAGTTATTGCCTCATTGGTTGGCGTTGACTTTGCATTGATAGTCACGGAACCAACTCTATCTGGCATTCATGATCTAAAAAGGGTCCTTAGCATTGCCAAACAAAATAAGATAAAAACCTCTGTATGCATAAATAAGTATGATCTAAATCTTGAAAATACTCAAAAGATAAAAGATTTCTGCAAAAAATCTAAGGTAGATATGGCAGGAGACATCCCTTTTGACAAAGAGGCTGTCAAATCTTTAATTAATGCAGTGCCTCTCGTAGAATATGATGAAAACCGAGAAGCTTCCATAAGAATAAAAGAGATGTGGAATAAAATCAAGAAGACGTTATGGCAAGATATGGAACTAAAGAAAGAGGTAGTAAAAAATTAAAAATATGTGAAAGATTCTGAATTTAACAAATAAGTATCTTTCCTTAGAGATAAAGATTCTTGAAATTAGTATGGTCAGTTCCATACTATTTGGCTGTGACAAAGGGAGATTAAAATGAGTGAAAAGGTAAATCAAAAAAACCGTAAGGAACAAATAGAAAAGCAGATAAAGAGAGTCAAAGAAAACATGACTAAAATAAGAAATAAATTGATGGTTTTTAGTGGAAAAGGTGGTGTCGGTAAAACTACGACTGCAGTTAATCTGGCCTATGGATTAGCTACAAGAGGATATCAAACGGGGATATTGGATGTCGATATTCATGGCCCCAACGTTCCAAAGATGTTAGGGATTGAGAACTCAAGAATTATGGTTTCTGACTTAGGGATTGAACCTGTAAGCCTACTCCCCAACTTAAAGGTAATGAGTCTTGCTTTGATTGGTTTGGGAAAAGATGAACCTGTTGTCTGGAGAGGACCTCTTAAGGCTGGGTTAATAAGACAGTTTCTGGCTGATGTCAATTGGGGAAAACTTGATTATCTTATTGTAGATTCTCCTCCAGGAACCGGGGATGAGCCTTTATCTATCTGTCAGCTTATATCAGATATAAACGGTGCAATCATTGTTACTACTCCTCAAGATGTGGCCATCTTAGATTCAAGAAAAGGTGTTTTATTTGCGAAAAAACTAAATATTCCCTTTATAGGAGTCATTGAAAATATGAGTGGCCTTGTTTGCCCTTACTGTCAGAAGAGTATTGATCTGTTTAAAACAGGCGGTGGCCAAAAGATTGCCAACGACTTAGAAGTATCTTTCTTAGGCAAGATTCCTATTGAACCTGATATAGTAAAATTGTCAGATGAAGGAAAACCATTTATCTACTTTAGAAAAAAGACTGAAACCGCAAAAGTCTTTGAAGAGATTATAGATAAGATGGAAAATTCTTTGACATTAAAAGTTCATTGAGGATTATTATGAAACAAAGAAAATTTAAATATATCTATGGTCCCGTTTCATCGTGGAGACTTGGAAGATCTCTGGGCATTGATCCAATCTCTTCCAAGGAGAAGGTTTGTACATTTGATTGTGTTTACTGCCAGCTGGGAGAGACATTTAAGTTTGATAATATGAGAAAGATATATGTCAAGACGAGTGAAATCATAAAAGAAATAAATAGAGTGCCAAAAATTCCTATTGATCACATTACATTTTCTGGTAGAGGAGAGCCAACATTGGCCAAGAATCTGGGTGAAATGATTGAGGCGATAAAGTCTTTTCGATCTGAAAAAATAGCTGTATTAACGAATTCCTCCTTGATGGAAAGGGAAGATGTTCAGAGGGATTTATTGAAAGCGGATTTTGTCGTAGCCAAATTAGATGCTTGTTATGAAGAATTATTTATGAAGATAAACAGGCCGATGTGGGGGATTTTTTTTGATTTTGTTTTAAGTGGGATAAAGAAATTCAGAGCAGAATATCATGGTAGATTCGCATTACAGATTATGTTCATTGAAGAAAATAAGAATAGCTGTGAAAAGCTTGCTAAGATTGTAAAAGAGATTGAGCCTGATGAAGTCCAGATTAATACTCCACTTCGACCCTGTGAAGCAAAACCGCTATCAGAGGAGGAAATCTCCACTATAAAAGAATATTTCATTGGATTGAACCCTATCTCTGTATATGAAAAAGAGAGAAAAGAAACTGTTCCTATTAGCAGCAAAGAGACTTTAGTAAGGAGAGGAAAAATAGCTTAGAATCATTCTTTAAACTTTAATATAAATTTTTTTAAAATCAAAGGATGTGAAATAGAGATGAAGATACTGATAACTGGGGGTTCGGGTTCTGTAGGGAGTTATACGGTTCCAAGATTAATGGAGAAGGGGCATGAGATAAAGGTATTAGATAAGAGCATTGATCTTTTTAAGGGTAAGGAAGGGAAGGGTCTAGAGCTGATAGAGGGTGGAGTAGAAGAGAGGGATAAGGTAAGGGATGCAGTGAAAGACACAGAGGTTGTGGTTCATCTTGCCTGGTCATTTTCTGAGGATCCTTTTGAGACCTTTGAAGTCGATATGATGGGACTTTTAAATTTACTAGATGCATCGGTTAAAAGTAAGGTAAAGCAATTTATATTTGTAAGCAGTGCTGTGGTGTATGGTTCGCCGAAGTATGCTCCTATTGATGAGAAACATTCGTGTGATGTTGAGGATTCCAGGAAGCCCCTTTATGCTTTAGCAAAGTATGCAGGTGAGAAGCTTTGTCTTGTCTATCAGAAAGAGAGCAATTTACCCGCAACCAACATAAGATTTTGGTGGGGATTTGGAGAGGAGATTGGGGGAAAGCATCTAAGGAATATGATTCAGACGGCTTTGGATGGGAAGGTGATACAGGTTCCAGAGGGTGCAGGTGGAAGTTTTCTTCATTTTGATGATTTTCTTTTAGGTTTGGAGAAGGTATTGTTGAACGAGAAGGCATGGGGTGAAACATTTAACTTATCCTCTTTTTATATAACCTGGGAAGAGGTAGCCAAGATGATTGT
>DATKYB010000096.1 GCA_035528715.1 Nitrospinota bacterium
CGCCTGCACCACAGAGATAAAGATTGTCAAATTCGGGCGGGCCTAAAAACTTTTCGCAGAATTCCCGCCATTCTTTAATTCTTTTCTCATCCGCTAAATCTAGCTTGACAACCTCTTCAGGAGATAACCGGAAATTGCAAGGAGTTTTAGAGTGGTCCAGCCTTGGATTGAGTTCAGGGTCGAAACGGAACTTCACTCCTAAGCCTTCAGCGTATTCTTTTATATTCGAAAGCTCATTCCGGTTTAAGGTCATGGCCATGGTCTTCAGCCTTAAAGGAATTTTTCTCGCTAAAAGTAATTCAATACCCTTTTGACAGCGCTTAAATGAGCCAGGAATTCCAGTTACTTTTTCATGAGTCTCTTTAGTCACACCATATAATGTAATCTCCACCTCAGACGGCGGCGATTCAGCCAGATAATCGGCAATCTTTGGCGTAATAAGTGTCCCGTTAGTAAATAGAGAGATAAGGAAGCCTTTCTTCTTGGCGTAAGTGTAAATTTCCAAAAAGTCTTTTCGCAGCAGAGGTTCCCCTCCAGTTAGCAGCAGCCATAGACATCCTGCCTCAGCTATCTGGTCAAAGATATTGAAGATTTCTCCGGTTTTAAGTTCCTTGCTGATAGCATCTCGGCTATTTAAGGGTAAGTTGCAATAGCAATGAGCACAGCGAAGGTTGCAGCGAAAGGTAAGTTCAAATGATCCCAGAATTGGAATCCTCTTGGCTACAACCTGCTTATGCAACCGCTCACTAAACTGAGCATAGCTGATAGAAGGAATATGAGAGCATTCCATATGATTACCCTTCAATTATAGCTTCAATTTCCTTCAATTGGTGTAGATACTCTACAAGATCCTTTTCAGCATGTTGAGGAGTGACTTCAAATTCCTCGACTATCTTATCTTTTATTTCTCTGACTTTCATTTTTCCGTCGATAAGCTCCCAGATGCGGGCAGCTACCTCGTTCAGAGTGCTGATACTTTCCAGATCACCCACGTTTTGCCTGATTGGAACCAGGATAAACTCATCGGCTATCTTCCTGGATACAATTGAATCGCTTTTTTTATAAACTTTATCGCGTAGATGCATCAAGTAATGCTCCCTTTTCACTAGTTTTTAATTATTATTAGGAAAAAATCAGAAAAAGTCAACTCTGCTCATAAGTGGGGTCAGGTCTTGCTTTTTGCCTGTCTCAAAAATCTCATACAAACGCATTAAAATTTCATTGCAAAGATGAAAGTGACACAGGCATCTCCTGTGTTCAGGATGAGATTTTGCTATGCTCGCCTGCCCATTTATAAAAGGAGCGGGGTTGCCCGCAGTTTAATGCAATAGTATAAATTGCGTTTGTATGAGTAAAGGCAAAAAGCAAGACCTGACCCCACTGATGGAAAATTTGCTTGACATTAAAATAATGAAGCAATATTATCGTCGAAAAGGAGGAAAAGATAAGATGAAAAAAATTTGTGAGGCATTAATTGTTGTAGCTGCTATCAGCTTAATCGTGGGCGTTATATCCAGGCTTATAGTAAAACCTATAATGGGAATTGAAGCTCAAGCCTTTCTTCAATTTACCCAGGCATGTCTTTTATTTGCTATTGCTCTAGCAGCAAGAGAATGGATGATAGCTAAGGGCAAATAGTAGTAAGTTATTTAAAGAAAAATTTGCTTTCTTAGAGAGTTCTTTTGCCCTGAGAAGCCCAGGCAGATTCACAGCTTTTAATTTTAGACAATATCTAAACTCAAAATCTCTAAAAAGTCGCTATCTTAATCCCCATCTTTTTTGATTTATTTCGAATTTGTTCCCTGAAATGCGCTCTTTTTTTATGGTTGAAATTTCACAAAGATAGGATTAGAAACTAATTTCCTCCCTTTTTTATCTATCGCATCCAGACGGTAATATATCTTTTTGCCGGGTTCAAAGAAATCATCTTCAAAGTTTATACTCAAGGGAGTTTCTACAGAGAAGGTTTCTAAAAGATTCCCGGATCGAATAAGTCTCACAGTTATAGAATTTCCTTTCTCTGAATCAGTCGTAGAAATACGAATGTTTATACTGGGATAACCTTTAGAGAATATCTCTTCCCCCATAACGACTTTCTGCGAACTTTTAGAATCAGATATTGAGAAATCCTCAAGAATCAGTCTTGGGGAGTCGGCATCTCCTCGGCAGGCATACATTCTGCCTTTTTTCAGGGCATCTAAAATGTCCTTTTTAGTTTTGCTTTTTACAAGAAAAAATGTGGGAAAATTTCCTAATTTCTCTCCGGCTCCTCCTTCTCTATGAAAATCAGCAGTAGAGATTCCCCAGACAGGGTTTGCTCTCCGGCCCGAACAGTACTCTATTAAAACCTTGTCCCAGATATTGCCTGGTTCTATAATTGTTGTAGAATCTCCATACAAAGCAGCCGAGCCCGAATAATTTTTAGATTCTTTTAACACCTGGGGGTAAGGGGGAGTGTCTCTGAAAATAGGGCCAAGTTTTGCCTTTCCTGACTTTGTCTCAGGATGATTCCAGAAAACCGTTCCCCCTCGAGAATTTACGTAATCTATCAATAACTGGTAAGGGGAGATTTCCTGCGGTCCATGGTACTGGTCATACGGAGAGCTTTTGAAAGGATGGTTATTGATAAGAAGAAGCAGAGCAAAAACAGAGATCGCAATCCCGGAATATCTGATAATTCCCTTCCATTTTATCATGTATAGACCGACTATCAGAAGAACAAGAAAGAGAAAAAAGCCCACTGAAATTGATGAAAGAATATATTTCGTGGAATAACCATTGTGAAGTATTGGCAGTTCCTTATAATCTTTCGGCTCTTCGAGACCGACAATTAATAAATGCCTTTCCCAATCACAAGCGGTCAGGTTTTTTTTGAAATAGCTTCCCCTCCAGTAATAAAAAGGCGCAGACTCTGCGCCGGGAATTAAAATCGAATTTGGGTACTTTTTTGAGGCTGATTCAATCATGTTCAGGTAATTTTCTGGTCCCTTTTTATTGATTGAAGGCTCTTCAACTCTTTTTTTCAAGATAGCATGAAAAGGGCGTATCCCATATTCCAGGACTTTCCGGTCATGGTCATTAATAAAAAGAACATCAATCCCCCTTTTTTTAGCCAATTTAATCAGATATTCGAGCGTGTGAGCCCCATCGCTGAAATCTGTGCGGACATCAATAAGCCCTGGCACCTGAATATATTCATGAATATTTTCTTCAGCCTGGGCGAAACATTTAACAAGCACCCCCATAAAGGCGACAATCAAGATAAAAACAAACTTTTTGCTGTTATTCATCATCGCAAATTAATATAAACGCAATATATATTTATACAATGTCATTGCGAGCCCTGAAAGGGCGTGCCAATCTCATACAATAAATTGTCATTGCGAGGAGCGTAGCGACGTGGCAATCTCAACCTTTTTACTAGTTAAACTTAGCCACGCTGCGCTCGCAACGGCAGATTGCCACGCTCCCTTCGGTCACTCGCAATGACAATTTATTGCATGAGATTGTTCAGCCTGTTCCGAGCAAAGCGAAGGAATCTTCTTCGCTCCTCGCGATGACACTGGAATAATTGCGTTTGCATTAGATATAAAAAT
>DATKYB010000097.1 GCA_035528715.1 Nitrospinota bacterium
TGCAGCCTATATACCTCCTGCGCCTTTTGAAAAAAATCAAAATGGTATCTTTTGGGTCACTCCTGTAGAGAAAGAAAATTTAGAATCCCTTAAAGATCATAGTAAATATAAAATTGTAGTCATCGCTCTCCATGAGGCATATCCAGGCCATCACCTTCAATTTGTCCATTCCAATAAGATTAAATCAAAAATTAGAAGACAATTTTTCACCCCTCTTTTTGCGGAAGGATGGGCATTATACTGTGAGGAAATGATGTATGAGAATGGGTTCTACACTGACCCAAGAATACGCTTTTTACAATTAAAGGGACAGCTCTGGCGGGCGTGTCGGGTTGTCATAGATGTAAAGCTTCATCTGAAAAAGATGGGTATTGATGATGCAGTAGATATGCTTGTAAATGTTGCAAGATTGGAAAGAGTACAGGCTATAGGAGAAGTAAAACGTTATACCCAGACACCAACACAGCCGATGAGCTATATTATGGGAAAGCAGGAAATTTTAAAATTGAGAGATGATGTAAAAGAACTAAGACCGAACCGTTTTAACATTAGAGATTTTCACAATGAGCTTCTTAGTTTTGGAACGATACCCATAGGCTTGATAAGGGAGAGAATACTCAATCCTTAAAAAAGCTATCAGGAGCAGACATTAATTTTAATATAGTATACAATGTCTGATTGACCGGCACAGGAATCCCATATTTTATTCCTCTCCTTACAACCTCTCCGTTTAATGCCTCCAGCTCTAGAGGTCTTCCCTTTTCTAAATCACGTAACATAGATGTTTTATCATGACCGACATTTTGAGATAGCTCTAATGCTTTGTCTATTGCCTTTTCATCGAGAAGCACTGATTCTGCCCTGGCAACCTCTAATATCTCTTTCATTCCCAATCTTGCGAGCTCAACTGAATCATTATCTTCCATCACTTCCTTCACAGTTTTTCTCGTAATGGCTGTAAAAGCATTAAAAAAAGAGTTCCATACAAGTTTTTCCCAGAGATCTTTAAAGATGGAATCAGAAATACTACAATGGATATCCGCATCTTGAAATATTTTAAGGATTTCTTTTGTCCGGAAGGATACTTTGCCATCCAATTCGCCAAATACTATTCTTCCTCCTGCTGAATGATGGATGATACCCGGTTTTTTTATCATAGAGAAGATATAGACAACGCCACCGAGAACTCTCCCTTTTCCAAAAATTTTCTCGAGCTTCTCTACATTATCTATACCATTTTGCAAAGAAATGATAGCTGTATCCTTTTTAAGAAAAGATTTTATCTCAGCGGCAGCCTTCAGGGTATTAAATGATTTTACACAGAATAAGATTAAATCGGGTGGGTCTATTATTTTGGGATCAGAGGTGGCCTTAACCTTAACAGCAAAATTTCCTTTATAACTCTCAACAATTAATCCTTTGTTTTGTATGGCTTTTAAATGTGATCCCCTTGCTAAGAAGATAATGTCTTGATATTTCTTTGCTAAAAGTCCTCCAAAATAGCCTCCTACTCCTCCAGTACCAACAACCAATATTTTTATATCATTCTTTTCTCTGAAGACGTCTTATCTCCTCTTTTATCAACTGTTCCGCTAACCTAGGAACAACCTCAGAGGCTATTCTTTCAATGGTTTTTGTAGCTATTTCTTCAATCTTTTGATCAGTTACACGCAACATCTTGTCGCCTAAACTATCTTCATCCATGTTCTTTTCCTCTTCAACAAACTCGGTTTGGTTTTGAGTACTATCAACCAAGACAATCTCTTCGTCTTTTGATTCTTCCTCGGCTTGTGTCTGATCTTTTGTTTCTTCTTCCTTCAGCTCACTTTCACTGGGAAAAATTTCATCGGTTGATAATCTTTCATCCTGAACATCATCTTCACCCATATTTTCCTCTTTTTTTTCTTCTTCGAGATCTCCCTCATCTTCTTTTTCTTCTTCCTCAGCGGTTTCCTCAAGAAAGGTTATGATAACTCTTGTATTCTCATCTACCTTAACAGGCTCTAGAAGCTTAATGATATTACCATCATAAATCCCTCTAACGGTTATCATCTCGCACCTCCTTAGGTTTAGAATATATCAAGAATGTTAAGGCTAATTAAAAATAGAGTCAAGTCTTTTAAAAAAAATCAAAATCTAAAATATCTCATTTATTGTTAATGAATTCCGATAGGATAATGTATATACTTGACACCCATTCAAACAATATGTTATCAATATCAAAATTTATTTTAAAAGTAATGACATAAGGCATGAGGTTATGCTCAGGTCCCTGGTTGACATTCTATTAGTCAGTTTTATTATATACAATCTCTTATTACTTATTAGAGGTACCAGGGCTGTCCAAATGGCTGTTGGAGTCGTATTAATTATCCTAGCTTTCTATTTCTCCGAAAGATTTCAATTTCCTACAGTCCACTGGCTTTTAAGAAACTTTCTGTCATATATTGTTATTGCTATTATCGTTTTGTTTCAAGCGGAAATAAGAAGGGGATTAGCAAAATTTGGAACTAACCCCTTCTTGAATCTTTTTTATAAGCAAGAACAAGATACGTCCCTTGAAGAAATCGTCATGACTGCTACAACTATGTCTCAAAAGCGTATTGGTGGTCTTATTGTTATAGAAAATGAGGTTGGATTACGAACCTATATAGAGGGGGGTATTAAAATCGATGCAGTAGTTACCCTAGACCTCTTATTAAGTATTTTCAATCCAAAGTCCCCTCTCCATGATGGAGCAGTAATAATTAAAAACGGAAGGATAATGGCTGCATCCTCCTTCCTTCCCCTAACTACGAACCCCAGATTAAGTAAAGACTTAGGAACAAGGCACAGGGCTGCTTTAGGTATATCTGAGGAAAGTGATGCTGTTGTCATTGTTATATCAGAAGAGACGTGGGCAATTTCTTTGGTTCATAGAGGAAAGATTTATAGAAATCTTGCTACAACCTCTTTGAGAAACCATCTATATGAATCCTTAGAAAAAAAGAAACTTAAAAGAAAAAAAGAAAAACTTAGTAATTGATAAGATAAATATGAACCTTGGTTTTCTAAAAAAGAATTTATTGTTAAAGATTTTATCACTTCTTTTTGCCATACTTATCTGGTTTATTGTAACAAAAGAAGAAAAATCAATTTTGCAATTAACTGTTCCCCTTGAGCTAAAAAATCTTCCTTACAATCTCATCATTTCTAACATCTCTCCCGGCAAAATAGATTTAAGAATCCAAGGGTCTAAGAGCACGTTGGCCAACCTCGCAACTGGAGATGTTACCGTCTCACTGGATATATCCAAGGGCCAGATAGGTAAAAACAGATTCTTTCTTAGAACTGAAAATGTCAAACATCCCTTTGGCACAGAAATCTTACTGATAGAACCGTCTATAATTCCCATAAACATACAAAAAAAGTTGCAGAAGATCATCCCCTTAAGGCTAAATATTGAGGGCAAGCCTAAAGAAGGATTCAAGGTTGCTGAGACTAACTTAGAGCCTAAAGCTGTAACTGTTGCTGGCCCTGAAAAAGAAGTAGAAAAAATCAAAGAAATAAAGACAGAAACCATAAATGTAGATAATCAAAATCAAACTTTTACTAAAGAAGTCTCCCCTATAATCACAAGTCCTCGTATAAGTCTCGTTACAACAGAAAAGATTAGAGCAGAGGTAAAAATTGAGGAGATTGATATTACCAGGAAGTTTTCAAATATCCCAATCAAAATTATCCCACCAGATTTTAAGGTGGATTACAATCCAAAAACAGTAGATATAATTCTAAACGGACCTCCATCCATTATAAACAGTTTGGATAATGCTCAAATTATTGTAGAAATCAATATAGCTGAGCTGGAACCAACACCAAAAGACTATAAACTGACTCCTCATTTGAAATTTACTTCTCAAGTTCCAAAAACTGTTATAGTAAAAAAGATCATTCCCACTTCTATAGATTTGAGGATATACTCAAAAAAATAGATAGGCATTAAGCCGGCTTTAAGGCTTTAATCTTAGCACTTACTAAACCTTCAAAAGAGGCTTTCGATACAATCTCTATTTCTTCAAAACCTGCTTTTCTGATCTTTTCGATATATTCTTCTTCTTTAACAACACCTCCTTGACAAAGAACCCAGATATCTAAATTATTTCTTGAATCTTCTGGAATATCTTCTTTACTCACCATATCACATACGATCAATCTTCCTCCTGGTTTCAATACTCTAAAGGATTCTCGAAAGACCTTATCTTTATTCGGAGAAAGATTAATAACGCAATTACTTATAACTACATCTACAGAACCATCTTCTAAAGGTATATCCTCAATATCTCCCCTCTCAAACTCAACATTTCTTAGTTTAAGTTTATTAGCACCCATTTGTGCCTTTCTTAGCATTTCTTTGGTCATATCCAAGCCTATAACCTTACCCTTATCTCCAACGAGTTCAGCAGCAAGAAAACAATCTAACCCTCCACCAGAGCCCAAATCTAAAACTATTTCGCCTGGTTTTAATTTATCTATAGTCAAAGGATTGCCGCAACCACAGAATGTATCGATCATTCCTCCAGGCATACGAGATAGTTTTTTTATATCATAACCAAGATAGCCAGCCTTCGCAATTTTGCCGGCATCTGCCTCCCATTCACACTGTTCTAAACCAGCAGTGGCAATTTCAGTATATTTTAATCTAACAGCCTTTTTTATTTCTTCATCGGAATGTTTTAACCCCATCATTTTCCCCTTTCTTGTCGAACAAAATTACATTTTTTAGATTTAAGATACAGCTAGAGCTACCTTTAAAAATTTTAATCCTTTCTATAATGACATCCCATACTTCTTTTGTTTCTCAAGGCAGAATTAATAACTATTAAAGCAACCAAAATCCCATTTCTCAGACCCACTAAGCTATCTGTCAGCAGTGTCCTCCTATAAAACTGTTCGATTCTGTGGCAAAGATAATCCATGTCTGCCTTTGCTCTTTCCAGTCTCTTGGATGTTCTAACAATCCCTGCATAGTTCCACATGGTTGTCTTGATATTCAACCAATCCTGATAAATCAATGCTGGATCTATTTCCTCTTCAAGACCAGTATAGTCCCAAAGAGGAATAGAAGAAAAGTCTTTGGATTTTTTCTTATCGATTGTTTTTATTATATCTTTACCAGCCCTATACCCCCATACCAAACATTCTAAGAGAGAGGTGCTTGCAAGCCTATTAGCCCCATGAAGACCGGTACAGGAAACTTCACCAACAGCATATAAATCCTTGAGATTTGTTCTTCCCCAAGAATCTACCCTTACCCCTCCGCAAAAGTAATGGGCAGAAGGAACAACAGGGATAGGTTCTTTTGTTATATCGATCCCAAAACGGAGACACTGTTCATAAATATTTGGAAATCTTTTTTTAATATTAATATTGTTCTTCTTAAGAAAGGACATGTCCAAGAGAACATAATCATCCTTATCCTTGACCATTTCCTCATGAATAGACCTTGCAACAACATCTCTTGGAGCTAGGTCTTTTAGCTTCTCGTCATAGTTCTTCATAAAAAAATCACCCTTCATATTCATCAGCTTCGCTCCCTCACCCCGCACTGCCTCAGAAATGAGAAAACGTTCAGCATCTTTCTTATAAAAAGTCGTAGGGTGAAATTGAATAAATTCAGCATTAATTATAGACGCCCCAGCTCGATATGCCATAGCGACGCCATCTCCCCTGGCTCCTTCCGGGTTTGTGGTGTGAAGATAAATCTGACCTATTCCTCCTGTGGCTAACACAGTCTTTTTAGATAAAACCGTCCTTATTTTTTTTGTTTTACGATCCAAGACATACGTGCCCATTGAAGTGACTTCATCATAAATGGCAAGGGGATTTTTGGAATGATGGGTATTTGTTACAAGATCTACACCGCTGTGATTCGTAATAATTTCAATATTAGGCTCCTTTTGAAGGTGTTCTATTAACTTACTTTCAATTGCCCTTCCTGTTGCATCGTCTACATGGAGAATCCTTTTGCAAGAGTGAGCGGCCTCTCTGGTCATATGAAAAGAACCTTTTGGCTCTTTAGTAAACTCTATCCCCAGTTCTTTTATAAGTAATTCCTCTACGAGTCTTGGTCCTTCATTTGCTAAGATCTTAACAGCCTCAGGGTTACAAAGTCCATCTCCTGCCCTAAGGATATCTTCTTCGAGGAGCTCAGGAGAATCATTTTCAACTTCTGCTATTATTCCACCCTGAGCATACTTTGTGCTTGATTCTTCAGGTTCCTCAGACCTGGTTATTACTGTCACATGAAGTCCCTTTTTAGCCGCAATTAGGGCGACCATACAACCAGACAGACCGCTTCCAAGAACCAATACATCTGTCTCAAACCTCTCTTCATCTTTTTTCATTCTCTTTACCTCTATTGTGATACTGCCAACATCCTTTCTAAAGCCTTTTTCGACCACAAGGATATTTCTTCAGGTACCCTTACCTCGTTTATATATTCACCTTTTAATATCCCGTCCAAAATCCATAAAAGATTCCTTGTATTTATTAAATACATTGTTCCGCATAGAGATAGAGAAAGGGGAGTAACAAATTTATCTTTATTCTTTCTTTTTAAGCGATTAATCAAATTAATCTCGGTACCTATTCCCCATTTTGAATCTGGTGGAGAGCTATTAACTGTTTTCACAATATAACCTGTTGAGCCGTCGAAATCAGACTCTTTGACCACCTCATATGTACACTCAGGATGAACAAGGATTTTTATTCCAGGGAATTTCTCTCTTAAGCTTTTAACATCTTCCACCCTAAATCTTGAATGGACGTGACAGTATCCCTTCCAAACGATAATTTTTGCTTTTTTTATTTCCTCTTCTGAATTTCCTCCTAAATCTTTAGTTGGATCCCAAACAATAATATCATGAAGTCCTAAACCGATCTTAACTCCAGTATTTCTTCCCAGATGTTCATCAGGAAAGAAAAAGATCTTTTCTTTCTTCTTAAGAGCCCATCTAAAAATTCCAGAGGCATTAGAAGATGTACAAACTGCACCATCTCTTTCTCCGCAAAATGCCTTTATTGTGGCTTCTGAATTCATATAGGTGATAGGAGTGATAGAATTCCCTGTTACTGAAATAATATCTTCCCATGAACATTCAACCTCTTCTAGATCTGCCATATTTGCCATAGGGCAACCAGACATGGGATCAGGAATCATAACCTTCCTTTCCTTACCACAAAGAATTGCAGCGCTTTCTGCCATGAAGTGAACCCCACAAAAGACAATAAATTTGGCCTTTTTTTCCTCAGCAGCTGATTTAGATAATCCAAAAGAGTCTCCCCGAAGATCGGCAAATTCTATAACCTCATCTCGCTGATAATGATGACCAAGGATAAGTAGAGAATCGCCAAGCTTTTCTTTTGTATTAATGATCCTTCTTTCAATCTCCTTTTCAGAAATCTCTTTATATTCATCTGTAAGAAATTTAATGTCCATTTTTTAATTCAAAGACCTTATTCTATACGGAAATCGTTATATGATATTAAGACTCATATCTAATGCTCTAAAACGGGTGGTAAGAAGCCCTATTGATATATAATCTACACCTGCCTCTGCAATTTCTCTCACCCTATCCAATGTAACATTTCCTGATGCCTCTAAGGGTATTTTTCCTCTCGCTAAAGTTACAGCCTGTTTCATTTCATCTAAAGACATATTATCTAACATAATCCTATCCACAGAACACGACAGCGCCTCTTTCACCTGCTTCAAGTTCTTGGTTTCAACAACCACTATTAACTCTTTATCAAGATGCTTTCGAAGCCTTTCTATGGCCTTTTTAATACCCCCAACTGCTGCAATATGATTATCTTTAATCATTACCATATCAAAAAGACCAAATCTGTAATTTTCGCCTCCTCCAACACGAACAGCATACTTCTCCAATATTCTTAGGTTAGGGGTAGTTTTTCTTGTATCGAGAATCTTGACCCCTGTTCTATTTATCTTTCTTACAAATTCTTTTGTTAGAGTTGCTATTCCAGAAAGCCTTTGAAGAAAATTAAGGGAAACCCTTTCACCCTTAATAATACTCCTTGTAGGTCCTTCTAATACTGCTATGTCTTCTTGATATTCTAAATAATCTCCATCTTTAACGAGAGGTTTAAACTTAACTTTTTGGTCCAATTCTTTATATAATAAGGAAACTAGCGGCAAACCAGCAATAATCCCTCTATCCTTTATCTTAATGATTGCCTTACAAAAAGAACGGGGTGAGATAAGAGAATCAGTAGTAACATCACCTCTTCCTATATCCTCTTCTAAAGCCTTTTTAATAATCTCTTTTATTAATGATGATCCCCAATCCATTTTTTCTAAAATTTTTCATCTCTATTAAATTTAATATAATTAAGATACCTTAAATTTTCAACTCTTGCAATATTTATAAAAATTCTGATTGAATAAAGCTCTGAACTATATTTGAGTTATAAAGATATAATCAATTTAGGTCGGAAAAGCCTTTCAATATTAGAAACAGAATAAAAACTGGAGTGGCAATATATGAGAAATAATATGACTAAAAGCGAGAAATATCAATCTGCGACCAATGATGAAATACAATAATAAACACACTCATTATAAAAATTCTCTTATCTATTGAAAAAATCTCTTTATTGCTGAACCATCTTTTTTAAAATATCTTTTAATCTTTTCATCTCATCACCATAACCTGCCCAATTTCCTTCTCTTTGATATTTCATTGCCTGATTAAAGATATCATGAGCTTTTTTTATCAATTCCTGAACAGTAACCTCCCTTACTTCTTCAGTATCTTTGGAAGGAATTTTTGCGCCAAAGATCTTTTCTAGGGCCATTTGTAAATTCTCTTCCATGGCTAATTTGTTTCCATAGGCAACGATTACCCTCCTCAATTCAGGAAGAGAACCCTCTTCTGCTGATAGATACAAAGGTTCGACATATAACAGGGATTCTTCTATGGGAACCACTAAGAGATTCCCTCTTATGACTTTCGAGCCTCTTTGACTCCAGAGGGTTATTTGCTGAGAGATGAAAGAATTCTGATCCATCCTAGCATCTATCTGTCTGGGTCCGTAGATCAGCTTTTGCTTTGGAAAGAGATAGATAATCAATTTTCCATAATTTGGCGCATCAGAACGAGCTGCAAGCCATGCAGCCATATTATCCCTTTTCGCAGGAGTAAAAGGTATCATAAGAATAAACTCCTCTTTTTCTCCCCCATAAAGCTTCATAATTGTGTGGTAAGGAGACATTGTTCTCTCCCCCTGTCTTGGAATCTCCCAGAGATCTTCTTTATTATAGAATATCTGTGGATCCTGCATGTGATATGTTGCAAAGATATATGCCTGAATCGTGAATAAATCTTTGGGATATCTAATATGGCTCCTTATATCTTCCGGCATCTCTTCTAGAGACTTAAAAAGACCGGGGAATATTTTAGAATAGCTCTTAATTAAAGGGTCCTCTTTATCACTAATATAGAATTCTATGCTCCCATTATAGGCATCTATTACACTCTTTACAGAGTTTCTTATATAATTGCCCACACCTCTTATTGGATCCGAATAAGGAATCTTATTTGCAGTGGTGTAGCCATCAATAATCCAATACAATCTTCCCTCTTTAGATATCATCATATAGGGATTTTTATCA
>DATKYB010000098.1 GCA_035528715.1 Nitrospinota bacterium
TATTCTCCATATCTAAAGGATGGAATATAATGATGTCATCTATTCTATTCAAAAATTCTGGATTAAATACCCGTTTCAACTCAACCATTATAGAATCTTTAAGTTTGTCAAAAGAGGTTTTTCTATCTGTCTTTTGAAATCCTAAGGAGGTGTTTTTCCCTATCATTTTTGAAGATATATTAGAAGTCATGATCAAAACAGTATTTTTAAAATCGATGGCTCGTCCATAACTATCAGAGAGATGACCGTCATCCATAACTTGAAGGAGCATATGAAATATATCACTATGGGCCTTCTCAATCTCATCCAATAGTACAACAGAATAAGGTTTTCGTCTGACCTGTTCAGTGAGCTGTCCTCCCTCTTCGTATCCTACATAACCAGGGGGTGCGCCTGTCAGCCTTGAGGCACTAAATCTTTCCCTATATTCAGACATATCTAATCGGATTAAAGAAGACTCTTGGCCAAACAAAAATTCGGTAAGAACCCTAGCTAGTTCTGTCTTCCCAACTCCTGTTGGTCCTAAAAACAAAAAAGTTCCAATAGGTCTATTAACCATTCTTAATCCAGCTCTTGACCTTCTAATTGCCTTTGTGACAGCTTTTACAGCCTCGTCTTGTCCAACAATCCTCTTATGCAACTCTTCTTCCATATTCAAAAGTTTCATAGATTCCTGCTCTTCTATTCGGGTAGTAGGTATTCCAGTCATTCTTGAAACAATGTAAGATATATCCTTACTGGTTACAACAGATTCAACCTTTTGCTGTTTTTCCTCCCATTTTTTCTTTAAAGTATTCAATTCTTTTAAGAATTTTTCTTCTTTATCTCTTAAGCCAACGGCTGACTCAAAATCCTGGTTCTCTATCTTTTCTTTCTTCTCTCTTGAAACCTCTTCAAACTTTTTCTGCACCTCCCTAATTTCAGGAGGCAAGGTTTCTCTCTGTAATCTAACCCTTGAAGCAGCCTCATCAACCACATCGATAGCCTTATCAGGTAAAAATCTATCAGAGACGTATCGATCAGATAATCTTACTGCTGTAATGATTGACTCATCAGTAATCTTGATTTTATGATGCATTTCATATTTATCCTTAAGGCATCTAATGATATCTATCGTTTCGTTAACAGTAGGGGGATTCACCATTATAGGTTGAAATCTCCTCTCTAATGCACCATTCTTCTCAATATATTTTCTATATTCATCTAAAGTGGTTGCACCAACACACTGAAGCTCTCCTCTTGAAAGGGCGGGTTTGAGCATATTTGACGCATCAATAGAACCTTCGGCAGCACCAGCACCAACAAGAGTATGAAGCTCATCAATAAATATAATGATATTTTCAGACTGTGTAATCTCTTTCATTACCGCCTTTAATCTGGCCTCAAACTGTCCTCTGTATTTTGTTCCAGCAACCAAAGCCCCAAGGTCTAAACAGATAACCCGCTTATCATACAATATCTCGGGCACCTCTTTATTGACTATTTTCTGAACTAAACCTTCTACTATAGCTGTCTTTCCAACCCCAGGCTCACCAATTAAAACAGGATTGTTTTTTGTCCTTCTACTCAAAATCTGAATTACCCTTTCAATCTCAAACTCCCTTCCAATAACGGGATCTAACTTATGCTGAATAGCTAATTTCGTTAAATCCCTTCCAAATTCATCTAATGCTGGTGTTTTTGGCTTTTCCTTTCCAGGGGACAATGGTTCTTTTAATAAATTTAAAATCTGCTCTCTAGCATCAACAAGTCTCACACCCATACTACTCAAAACCTTAAATGCTACTCCTTCCTTTTCTTTGAGTAATCCGAGGAGAAGATGTTCTGTACCAATATAGTTATGACTCATCATTCGAGCCTCATCTACTGCGTATTCAAGCACCTTCTTTGCTCGAGGAGTAAAAGGGATATCACCAATAACAACGGTAGAACTGGTCAAGGGAAAGTGCCTTTCTAATTCTAATTTAAGGTGTTTTAGATCTACGCCAAGTCTCTGGAGAACAGTAACTGCTATTCCACCACCATCTTTAACAGTTCCCATGAGAATATGTTCCGTACCTAAGTAGTCACTGCGGAACCTTTCCGCTTCTTCGCGAGCTAGAATAACTACCTTTCTCGCACGTTCTGTAAACCTTTTAAACATCTTTTACCTCCTAATCTTCCTGATAAACCCTCCCATCAATTAAATGGACAACTCGCTCCATCCTTTTCGCTAAATTGCTATTATGGGTCACGATTACAAAAGTTTGATTTCTCTCCTCATTGATTCTGTTTAACAGCTCATGCATAGAATTACTTGTTTTACTATCCAAATTTCCTGTGGGTTCATCTGCTAATACCAAATCCGGCCCATTTATTAATGCCCTAGCCAAAGCTACCCTCTGTTGTTCGCCTCCGGACAACTCTCCAGGTTTATGCTTTAATCTATCTTTGAGACCCACTTCGTCTAATAACTCCTTCGCCTTATTCTCTGTGTCAGTTTTATCAGCCCCAGCAATAAAAGCAGGTAGCATAACATTCTCTAATGCAGAAAATTCTGGTAAAAGATGATGAAACTGAAAAATAAATCCTATCCTTTTATTTCTAAAGCTTGCTAATTGTTTACCTGTTAAACTGAAGAGATCGACTCCCTCAAAGTATATTTTTCCATCTGATGGTCTGTCAAGGGTCCCCAAAATATGTAAGAGAGTGCTCTTCCCTGCTCCTGATGCACCTACAACTCCAACCATTTCCCCCTTTTTAACGCTTAGATTAATTCCTTTTAAAACCTCTAGCAAAACCCCATTGGTTCTAAAAGATTTACAAAGATTTTTAGCTGTAACAATATCCGTCGTTTTTTCTTTTCCTTTTTTTCTATTCGTATCTTATAGCCTCTAATGGATCCAACCTCGCAGCCCGCCATGCAGGATAAACACCTGCTAAAAGGCTTAAAATGATAGCTATACCAACAATCAAGACTATATCTAGAGCTCCTAATTGAACAGGGATTTTATCTAAATAATACACACTTTTTGGGAAAATATCAATACCAAATATCCTCTCTAAAAATTCAGCTATCTGATTTAAATAGGTGGATAAAGCCAAACCCCCTATACAACCTAGAATTGTTCCAGTGACTCCAATGACTAATCCCTGTATTGTAAATATTTTCATTATACTTTTATTATTAGCCCCCATGGACTTGAGAATCGCTATATCTTTACTCTTTTCTAAGACCATCATAAAAAGAGTACTTACAATATTTAAGGCAGCAACTAAGATGATAAGCACCAAAATAACAAACATGGTGATCTTTTCTATCTTGAGAGCTGAAAAGAGGGTGGGATTAAATTTTTTCCAATCCATAACCCAATAATCAAGACCAACTTTTTTTTGAATCTCCTCTCCTATCTTATCTGCCTTAAAAATATTATCAACTTTTATTTCCAATCCAGTAATTTTGTTACCAATATTAAAAAATTTTTGAGCATTTTCAATGGATATTAATGCAAGGTTTGAATCATAATCATACATACCTGTATAAAATATTCCTACAACTGTGAAATTCATCATTCTCGGTATACTGCCTACCACTGTTATATTCCCTTGAGGATAGATGGCAGTAACTTTATCACCTATATATGCTCCTAAATTTCTTGATAGCTCCTTTCCCAGAATTATTCCTCTCTTTTCTGAGGGATCTCCTTTAACAAGTCTGTTTTTTTGAGATAAATTCCGAATATCTCCTTCAATAATACTCTTTTCCAAATCTGTAACTCTTCCCTCTGTCAACGGATCAATCCCTTTTATTGCAACTCCTGAAACATTTGTTCTCGTATACAACATTACTTGGTTAAGAATAAAGGGAGCAACGGATTGCAAATGGGGATGACCCTTCATATCCTTTATAACCTTTTGATAATCATCCATGAGAAGGGATCTTCTATCCATTATCCTTATATGGGCATGTGTCCCTAATATCTTGTCTCTTAAGACATCAGCAAATCCATTCATCACCCCTATGACAACAATCAAGGCCATAACCCCAACCAATACGCCCAAGATAGAAATCCATGTAATTAAAGATACAAAAAGCTGTTTTCTTTTTGATCTTAAATATCTTAATCCTATGTATATTTCAAAAGCCATAACCTTAATAACTTTTTAGTCCTTTAACTGAGGAAATAAGATGACATCTCTAATAGATGTAGAACCTGTCATTATCATTACAAGCCTATCAATACCAATGCCTTCTCCTGCTGTTGGAGGCATGCCATACTCTAACGCTCTGATATAATCTTTATCTATAGAGATCATTTCATCTTCTCCGTCAGTTGATTTACGTAGTTGTTCTTTAAATCTCTGTTCCTGGTCTAAGGGATCATTTAACTCGGTATAGGCATTTCCAATCTCTTTTCCCCCTATAAATATTTCAAACCTCTCTACTAACTCAGGATTATCCTCCTTCTTTTTAGCTAGTGGAGATATTTCAATGGGATAATCTGTAATAAAAGTCGGTTGGATTAATTTTGGTTCAACCACTCTCTCAAATATCTCATTTAAAAGCTTAGCATGGCTCTCTTTACCTGATTGAGGTATCTGTAAGTCATGAGCATATTTCTTTGATTCATTCTTATCCTCTATGATTTTTGGGTTTATACCACCAATTTTAATCATAGACTCTTTTAAGGTATATCTTCTCCAAGAACCAGATAAATCGATCTCTTCACCATTATAATTTATATGGGTCGTACCCAAAACTTCCTTGGCAATAAAGGCTATCATCTTCTCTGTAATATCCATAAGATCATTATAATCTGCATAAGCCATATAGAACTCTAGCATTGTAAATTCTGGGTTGTGCTCTGAAGATATTCCCTCGTTTCTAAAGCTTTTATTAATCTCATAGACTCTTTCAAGTCCTCCAACAATTAGTCTTTTTAAGTAAAGTTCTGGAGCAATCCTCAAATAAAGGGTCATATTGAGTGTATTATGATGTGTAACAAAAGGTTTTGCTGCTGCCCCACCTGGAATGGGTTGCATCATAGGTGTCTCAACCTCTAAAAATTTCATGCTATTAAGAAAATTTCTTATCTTTTCAATAATCCTGCTTCGGAGAACAAAAATCTTCTTAACTTCCTCATTAGCTATGAGATCAAGATACCTCTGACGATATCTGATTTCAATGTCTCTCAATCCATGCCATTTTTCAGGGAGAGGCCTTAATGATTTGCTAAGGAGTTTAAAATCCTTAACCCATAAGGTTAATTCTCCTGTCTTTGTTTTAAAGACCTTTCCACTTGTACCAATAAAGTCCCCTATATCAAATTTGAGAAAAAGTTCAAATAGGTTATTTTCAAACTCATCTTTTCTTAGATATAACTGAATCTTTCCTGTAAAATCTTTTATATGACAAAATATTACCTTGCCGTGTTTTCTTTTTGTTATTAAACGACCAGCAATAGTAAATACCTCAGAAACATCATTTAGCCTTTCGTTATCAAAATCAGAATATCTTTCTAAAATAGACTGAATAAAATGGATTACCTTAAATCGATTAATATAAGGATTGATACCGGCATCCTTTATCTCTTTCAACTTTTCTCTTCTTTGAGAAAATAAATCCTTTACCTCATCCACGATAAGATCTCTACCTTTCTCGTATATACGATTGTTCTTAGGACTAATATTTCGTCAGTATAGCTAAGAGTACCATTTATCGTCAAGTAAAAAGGCTTTAAAGCCTATCTCCTTCTATTGTGAAATAAATATCCCTCTATGAATTGATTAATATCACCGTCTAAAACAGAATTAACATTTCCCACTTCAATATTTGTTCTGTGATCTTTAACTATGGTGTATGGATGGAGAATATATGATCTAATTTGGCTTCCCCACGCAATCTCTTTTTTCTCTTTATGTATCTCTTCCATTTTTTCCTTTTGTTTTTGTTTTTCTAACTCGTATAATCTTGACCGTAAGACCTTCATAGCCATAGCCTTATTTTTATGCTGTGATCTCTCATTTTGACACTGCACAACTATCTTGGTCGGTAAGTGAGTAATTCTAACAGCTGAATCGGTTACATTTACATGTTGTCCCCCTGCACCACTAGACCGATAGGTATCTATCTTCAAGTCTGATTCTTTTATTTGAACCTGAATATCATCCACAATCTCAGGAATAACAAATACTGAAACAAAAGAGGTGTGTCGCCTCCTCCCTGTATCAAAAGGAGAGATACGGATCAATCTATGGACTCCACTTTCACCTTTAAGATAACCATAAGCATATTCCCCTGAGATCAAACAAGTAACACTTTTTATCCCAGCTTCATCCCCAGGTTGATAATCGATGATATCTGTTCTAAATCCTTTGTTTTCTGCCCACCTAAGATACATTCTTAGTAACATTTCCGCCCAATCCTGTGACTCCGTTCCTCCGGCTCCAGGGTGTAAAGAGATAATTGCATTATCAATATCATGTTCCCCAGAGAGCACTATTTTATACTCTTCTTCTCTTATCTTCTTCTTAAAATTGTTTAAACCTTTTTGAATGGTTTCCAATAACGACTTGTCTTCAGACTCTTCTTGAGCAAGCTCTAATAATAATTCTTGTTCCTCTATCTCATCTTTCAGTGTCTGAAAAATGTTGATCAACTCATTTAATTGAGACCTTTCTTTAAGTATCTTTTGAGCCGCTTCATTATCTTCCCAAAACTCGTCTTTTAAAATCTCCTTCTCTATATCTTTTACTCTTTTCTCCTTGGAATCGAGGTCAAAGATAGCCTCTTATGGTATTAAATCTCTCTTTTAAATTTAAGAAATCTTTTTTAAACTCATTGAACATAATCTTATCCCTCAAATTAAATTCATAGATTTATAAACAACTTTTTTCTCTTTTTATATCTTAAAATCAATGTTTTTGAAAAAAAGGCTAAAATAATAATAATGCAGAAATAGATAAATATATCACCATACTTTGAATAAAAAGTTAAATTTTCATCTCTAGGAATGACCTCTCCCTCTACCAATGTCCTTACAAATATCTCAGTATCTTTTACAATCTTACCTGTTGGAATGATAAACCCTGAAATTCCAGTATTAGCAGCCCTCACTATGAATACCCTGTTTTCAATAGCTCTAAAGACCGCTATTGCGATATGTTGATAAGGAGCAGCACTCTTTCCAAACCATGCATCATTTGTTATATTGACTAAAAATTGGGCTCCCTTCTTCACAAATTTCCTTGCATATTGAGGAAAGATGATTTCAAAACATATCAAAATACCAAATCTTTTTCCAGACACATCCATTATACTGTAATCTTCTCCACTATAAAAATCACCTATAATACCCTCTACTATTTTATTAATAAAAGGAAAGAGACTTTTTAAGGGAACATACTCACCAAAAGGAACTAAATGAATCTTATCATACTTACCTAACACTCTTTCATCAGAACTTACAAGATAGGCTCTATTGTATAATCTAATTTGATTCTTAATATATTTATAAGCAGGGCTACCAAATAATATAGGACTTTGTGAATCCTTTGCTAAAGATAGGATTTCTGAAGAAAATTGCTTTTCAGACTGAAAGTAAAAAGGAACAGCGGTTTCAGGCCATACAATGAGATCTGGTCTATTTTTTGATGCATCTAACGTCAAATTTTTATAAATATCAATGGTCTCTCTGACATATTTAGAATCCCATTTTCTATCCTGTTCAATATTTCCTTGAATGAGAGATACCTTGAGTCGATCTACATCCATCTTCTCCAATTTAGAGTAACGATCTATTTTTAAGTAACCATAAATAATCGAAAGAGAAAAACTTAAAATCAAAACTAAAACTATTTTTGTATTAGAAGGAATGTACCTCCTATCATTCGATATAAGAACACTTCTTTTTTGGAGGTTTACTATAAAAAGAAATAACAAAGAATTCACTAAAACAATAAAGAAGGATATTCCATATATTCCAGTGATATCGGAAAACTGAATAATTTTTAAATTTTGAAATTGTGAATATCCAAGGCTTGCCCACGGAAACCCAGTCAAGATGTGAGACCTAAGATATTCCAAGAATGTCCAAAGAAAAGGTGCTATAATCCATTTTTTATATTCCTCCTCTTCATTCAGATAACCCAAAAAAAACCCAAATAAAGCTATATAAAAACTGAGATAAATTACTAACATCAAAAGGATGAGATAGCTGAAAAAAATAGAGAGGTCCCCGTAGTTAACCATTGTATTAACAACCCAGTATAGAATCCCTGAAAAATATATCAAACCTGTGACCCAAGCTAATCCTAAAGATTGAAGAGGGCCTTTATCTCTTAGTGCTGTAAAAAGAGGAACAAGGGCAACCCAAGATAAGAATCCCAAATTAAATTTAGGGAAAGTTGATATAAGAAGTAACCCTGAAATTATTGAATATATAATCTCTTTTTTTCTCATAATGAAAGACTTTTCTATACAAAATAATATTAGTAATAAACAATTCTATTTTTTTAGGTACAACTCATTATCTCCGAAAAATTTCCATGGATATTTGGCGTTTGACCGATGCAGAATGAAAGCGTATAGAGATCAATGTGTGGCAGTACTTTGACTTTTTTTATTACATAAAAGATACCTATCCCAAACTTGCTGACAACGTGTTGAAAATGGTAATGGGAAACCGTAATAAACTTGATACGGAGAAGGTCTCCTAGGTCTTTTCAATAGTCTTAGATTTGTTACATCTAATGGTCTATTTCCTTTGATTAAATTACATTTTTGACAGGCTACAACAACATTCTCCCAGCTTGTTCTTCCTCCTTTGGATTTTGGTATAATATGGTCTATGGTTAAATTAGCATGATTTTTACCACAATATTGACATCTGTACTGATCTCTCTTAAAAACATTTTTTTTGCTAAAAGGAATTTCTTTTTTATAAGGCCTTTTGATAAATCTTATTAATCTTATAACAATGGGAAGCCTTATAGAAATCGAGGGGGATCGAACCATTCTGCCATCATATTCTATGTTTTCTGCCTTTCCTAATAATATAAGGACAACAGCCCTTTTTGCATCACAAAAATGTAATGGCTCAAAGGTTTGATTTAATACTAATACTTTCAATAAATCCATAGAGATCTCTTTATATATACAAAAATTCTAGTAATTATATTGATTAGACATAATCCTGTCAACTTCAAGTTTGACTTTATAATCCTTATTGATATATCATAATAGCCATCTAAATATTTAATATATTTGTTTAAAAAATATAAAGATCAAAACCGTGAAACAAAAAACCATATTTTTTATATTATTAATCATATCTATCATCTTAGGCTCTTCTTTTGGGGCTTTTATGGGATATCTTCGCGATCTTCCTCAGATAAAGCTATTAGAAGAGTATCAACCAAAGACAATTACAAAGGTTTATTCAAATAATGATGAATTAATAGCCGAATTTTTTCAAGAAAACAGGGTATTGATACCTCTCACAAAGATTCCCAAGCTTCTTAAAGACGCCTTATTAGCTGCGGAAGATTCTCGTTTTTATAACCATTATGGAATCGACTTTAAAGGAATTATCAGAGCTATCTGGTCTAACATAAGAGCAGGAAAGATTGTAGAAGGTGGAAGCACTCTAACCCAACAGCTATCAAAGGTTCTATTTCTTACTCCAGAAAAGACCATTTCAAGAAAGTTAAAGGAGGCTGTTTTAGCTTTGCAAATAGAAAGAAGATATTCCAAAGACAAAATTCTTGAGATGTATCTTAACCAAATATATCTTGGGAGTGGCTCCTATGGCGTAGAAGCAGCTTCCCAAACTTACTTTGGAAAAAGTGTTATAGATCTTGATCTCCCTGAAGCAGCACTCATCGCTGGTTTGCCAAAGGCCCCCTCCTTTTATTCTCCTTTTAATAATATAGATAAGTCAAAAAGGCGAAGAGACCATGTGTTAAGAAGGTTGGCTGCATTAGGACACATATCTAAAGGAGAACTTGAATATGCTCTCTCCACCCCTATCAAACTGTCTCATACAAAAAGGAGAATAAACAGATTCCCATATTTTATAGAATACATTCGTCAAAACTTAGAAAAAAAGCATGGGAATGCTGCTATTTACAAAGGTGGGCTTAATGTCTATACCACCCTTGATATTGAAATGCAAGAGTATGCTCAAAAAGATCTTAGAGAAGGCTTAAGAAAATTAGATAAAAGAAGGGGATTTAGGCCTATTATTAGAGAAAGAGATACAACCCTAGATCATACTCAAAAAATACCTTCTGTATATAATGTAGGCAGTATAATTTCTGGAAAGATTGTTAAAATAGAGTCCAATTCTATTTTTTTAAAAATAGATGATTTGAAAGGGAGGATTCTCTTAAAGAATATGGATTGGGCTAAAATTAAAAATCCCTTTACTCATTTTAAGATTGGGGACGTAATTGAGGCTAGGATTCTTAATATCTATGATAGAGGAAGCATAAAATACGAGATGGCTTTAGAACAAGAACCAGAGGTAGAAGGTGCTATCGTGGCTATTCAACCAGAAACCGGGGCGATAAAGGCCATGGTTGGAGGATATGATTTTTATAAAAGCCAATTCAATAGAGTAACACAGGCAAAGAGGCAACCAGGTTCTTCCTTTAAACCTTTTATATATGCAGCTGCTATTGACAATGGCTACACTGCCGCTGACATTATTATTGATTCACCTATTATTTATAAAGACCCCTCAAAAAATGAAAACTGGAAACCCAAAAACTTTTCGAATAAATTTTACGGCCCTATTACCATAAGAAACGCCTTAGAAAACTCTAGGAATGTAGCTACGATAAGGTTATTAGATAAAATAGGAGTAAATACTGTAATCGATTATACCCATAGAATGGGTATTAAGAGTGACTTACATCCCTATCTTTCACTTGGTTTAGGATCTTTTGAGGTAACGCCTTTAGAATTAACTTCAGCCTTTGGGATATTTTCCAACAAAGGTATAAGGGTCGAACCTTATTCAATCCTTTATGTGACAGACATTGAAGGAAAACTTCTAGAAGAAAATCATCCTGTAGTCTCTGATGTCTTAAGCCCAGATACCTCGTTTATAATCACAAATCTCCTAAAGGGAGTTGTAGAACATGGAACAGGTTGGCGGGCAAAATCTTTAAGAAGACCTGTTGCTGGAAAAACTGGCACTACAAATGATTTTAGAGATGCTTGGTTTATTGGATATGTACCTCATTTAGTAACTGGTGTATGGGTTGGATTGGATGACAACAGTTCTCTTGGGGAAGATGAAACAGGTTCTCGGGCTGCAAGCCCTATTTGGGTTAATTTTATGAATAATGTACTTAGGGACTGGCCTATTGAAGATTTTAATTTACCTGAAAATATTACCTTAGTCAAAATAGATGCAAAAACAGGCCTTTTGCCTTCTGAGAACTGCGGAAAAGATCTCATATTAGAATCGTTTGTCAAAGGTACTGAACCTACTGAATCTTGCACTAAGAGTATCATAAAAAAACTGATCTCTCGTTTTTAAAATTTCTTAAAAGGGAATTAATAGATTTTTAGGATTTGACTTGATGAAGGATTAATCGGTATTATTTTTCAATTAATGCTTCTACGAACTCTTCAGAATGAAACGTCTTTAAATCATCCAAGCCTTCACCTATTCCAATATATCTAACAGGTTTCTTGAATTCATTTATAATACTAACTAATATCCCCCCTTTTGCGGTTCCATCTAATTTAGCTAAAGCTAGCCCTGTTACATCCAAGGCCTCATTAAATATCTTTACTTGAGATATCGCATTCTGCCCTGTTGTTGCATCTAAAACCAATAAAACTTCATGGGGAGCTCCTGGTAATCCTTTCTCCATAACCCTCTTCATTTTTTTAAGCTCCTCTATCAAATTAACCTTGGTATGAAGCCTCCCTGCCGTATCAGCTAAAAGAATATTATAACCCCTTGCCTTGCATGCTTGTATTGCATCAAAAATAACAGCTGAAGAATCTCCCCCTATCTGATGTCTTATACACTCAATACCTACTCTATTTCCCCAGATTTCTAACTGCTCTATAGCAGCTGCCCTAAAAGTATCCCCAGCTGCCAAAAGCACCTTTTTCCCATCTTTTTTAAACATATTGGCCATTTTGGCTATAGTTGTAGTCTTACCTACGCCATTCACGCCAATAACCATAATCACAAAAGGAGAAGTATTTATTTCTAATTTCTCCTCACCCTGTTGAAGAATTTTTAAGATAATCTCTTTTAAAGACGAGTAGAGAACATCGTAACTTTTTATTAACCCTCTATTTGCCCTCACCTCTAAATTCCCTATAATCTCTGTAGTACCTTTAATTCCTAAATCAGCCAGTATAAGGACCTCTTCTAATTCATCAAATAATTCTTTATCAATCTTAACTCTTTTTGAAAGTAACCCCTCAATTTTATTAGTCAGAAATTCTCGGCTCTTATCAAGACCTTTTTTTGTGGAGGTAAATAAATTTCTCTTTTGTCTCATATCTTTTTCCATACCCACTCAAAACAATAAATCTCTTCTTTGTAGTTTAAAGAAGAGATTTATAATAATTAAAAAATTTCAATTAGTTTTTACTATTTAATTGCAAAGAAACAACCTTTGAAATCCCTCTTTCTTCCATAGTAATCCCATACAGAACATCAGAAAAGGACATTGTTCGTTTATTATGGGTGATGATGATAAACTGGGTTTTTTTGGACAATTCTCTCAGAATATTAGCAAACTTTTCTATATTTGCCTCATCAAGGGGAGCATCTACTTCATCTAAAAGACAGAAAGGTGCTGGTCTTACTAAAAATACAGAGAAGAGTAAAGCAATAGCTGTTAATGCCTTTTCTCCAACTGATAGTAAAGTGATGTTCTGGAGTTTTTTACCTGCTGGTTGTACCATTATATCTAACCCTGTCTCAAGTAAATTTCCCTCATCTGAAAGAACCAATTCTCCTTTGCCTCCCTCAAATAATCTCGAGACTATATCTTGAAAACTCGAATTAACAGCATCAAAGGTCTTCTTGAACATATTTTTTGTTGTTCTGCTTATCCGATCGATAACCTTATGAAGGGATTCAATAGATTTGGTAAGATCCTCTTTCTGTTCGTTTAAAAAATTGTACCTTGTTTCAAGATTTTTATATTCTTCAAGAGCAGTGAGATTTACATCTCCAAGCCTTGATAATTTATCTTTTAATTCACCCATCTCCCTTTCTTTATCTTCTAATAAAAGATTAGCTCCTTCCTCTCTTTCTAATATATCTTCTATCTTAAAACCATAATCTTGAGTTACCCTTTCTTCGATGCTTTTCATCTTGGTAAGCAACTCAGTCTTCTTTATATCTACTTCATTGATTTGATTTTTTAATTCACTTATATCTCTTCTGAGCTTCTTTGCTTCTTCCTCTAGCGCTTCTAAATTCTTCTTTTTTTCATAAAGGTCTCTCTCTTTGTTTTTAACATTTTCATCAATCACTTTGTTATTATCAAATAATTTTTTTAAAGATAACTCCATTTCATTTATTGACTCAGCATATTCTTTCTCTTTATCCCTTCCTTTATTAAGAATGTTCTTTAAATCCTCCATTCTGGCCTTTATGTCTTCTTTCTTTTCAATGATCTGCTGGATCTTCAGGCTACTATTTTCCTTTTTTCCCCTTAAAGATGTTAGGGAAATTGCAAGCTCGGTCAACTCGCCTTTTTGTGTTTCTCGATCATTATTCAAAAGAGCAATGGATTTCTGAAATCTGTTAATTTCTTTTTCACTCTCTTCTTTTTTTTCTGATAAAGAAACTACATCATTCTCAACATCCTTAATTTTTTTATCAGTTTTTTCCTTTTCTTCACTCAATTGACCTTTTTCAAAATCGAATAAATCAATTCTCTCCTTTATTCTTAAGTATTCTTCTTCCAAATGCTGAAGGTCTTTTTCTAACTCAAGAGATTCTTTTTCTAAATTTTTCTGAGCAATATCCAATTCTTCTAATTCTTTCTTGAACTTATTGATAACATCAAAAATCTCATCTTTCAATCCTCTGGTCTTTTCTAACTGATTATTTAATCGATCAATCTCTAATTTTAAATCCCCAATAATCTTTCTCTTCCTCAACAATTGAAGATTAGCATTATTTTTAAAATTACCTCCAATGACTACGCCAGAAGGTTCCAAGACATCTCCATCTAATGTAACCAATGTATTATCAAATTTTTCTTCTATCCATAATTCCAAGGCAATAGAAAAATTCTCAACAATAATCACGTCTCCTAAAAGAAATTCCAAAACATCTTTAAATTCATCTTTATATTTTATAAGATCTACGGCCTTACTTATAACCCCCTTCTCACCGTTGAAATCAATATTCTTTTTGCTATTAAGGCTTTTTGGTTTAAGAGGAATAAATGTCCCTCTTCCTCCCCCATTGGATTTAAGACATTGAATCGCTTCCTTGATATCATCGTGGTTCTCCACAACGAGACTTTGTAATCTTTCACCCAATACCGCGCTTAAAGCAACCTCATATTCAGAAGAGGTTTCTAATAAGTCAGCTACCACGCCGTGAATCCTTTGATTCTTAGAAGATTGATACTGATGCTTCATAAGATAACGCACTCCTTGCTGGTAACCTTCTAGATTGGCCTCAAACTCTTCAAGAGACTTAAGACGGGAAGCCTTGCTGGTAAGGCTAGTTTGAATTTCTCTGATTTTATCCTCAACAGAATTATCTTTTAACTGTGTCTCCTCAAGTCTTTTTTCTGCTATTTCTTTATTTCTTTTTATTTTTTCAAGAT
>DATKYB010000099.1 GCA_035528715.1 Nitrospinota bacterium
AAATGAACAACAGGAATAATAAAACTCCTTGACATTTCGTTGATTTTATAATATTTAACAACTGATAATTTCTCAAAAACCTGCCGGCAATAAATTAGATTTTAAAGCTTAAATCAAATAGATATCTTCTCTTTTAATGTCTAAAATATCTTGAGTAGGGGAGGACAAAGCATATGAGAATTCGTATTACCCATGGAAGGATTGAAGAGATAGCGTCAGAAATCATGGCTATCGGAATCTTTGAAGAAGAGAAAAGATTGAAGGGAAAAATTGAGGCCATTGATAAAAAGCTAAGAGGGATGATAGCCACCGCGATAAAACAGGGGGACTTTAAGGGTAAGTTCCGCCAAATTCTTGTTCTTCCCACTCAAAGACTCATCCCTGCAAAACGAGTTTTACTTATTGGTCTGGGAAAAAAGAAAGAATTCAAAATAGAAAAGCTAAGACAGGCTGCTGGAACCGTTGCCAGGTATATTAAAGCGAAAGCTCTTTCAAACTTCTCTACCATCATCTATGGAAAGGATGTCTTAGGGGCCCCCTTTGATGAGATGGCTCAGGCCGTGACAGAAGGAATCCTCCTCTCATTATATGAGCTGACCCGATTTAAGACAGAAAAGGATAAGGATAAAAAGGAAATCAAAGAGATCAGTCTTTGCGAGGAAGAAAAAAGGAACATCCCAAAGATAAAAGAAGGTCTCAGGAGAGGGCAAATCCTATCAGAGGCAACAAACCTGACAAGAGAGCTCGTGGCTTATCCCAGCAATGAAGCCACGCCTACCTTTCTTGCCAATAAAGCAAAAGAGATCGCAAAAAAACATCATCTTAAGTGTAAGGTTATGGACAGAGCCGAAATAAAAAGGCTCGGCATGAACGCCTTTTTAGGTGTAGCCAAGGGGAGTGTAGAGCCCCCTAAGTTTATTATCCTTGAATATAAACCAAAGAAAAAGAATCCTGATACAATCGTCCTTGTCGGTAAGGGTGTCACCTTTGATAGCGGTGGGATAACGTTAAAACCTGGGTTGGATATGTACAAAATGAAAGAGGACATGGGAGGAGCAGCAGCAGTCCTTGGAGCGATGAAAGCAGCTGCAGAGCTTGGGTTATCTCAAAGGATAGTAGGCCTTGTTCCTGCAACTGAAAACCTTCCCAGCGGCTCAGCCCTCAAACCAGGGGATATTCTCAAATCCTATTCTGGAAAGACCATTGAGGTATTGAACACCGATGCAGAGGGCCGCCTTATCCTCTGCGATGCCCTTGCTTATGCCGCAAGATATAAACCCAAGGCAATCATAGATATCGCCACCCTCACAGGGGCATGTGAAATTGCCCTTGGAAATTTTGCATCCGGAATGATGGGGAACGATGAAAAGCTGATGGCAAGATTAAAAGAGGCAGGAAATATCACAGGGGAGCGGGTATGGGAATTGCCCCTCTGGGAAGAATATGATGAACTGATAAAAAGCGACATTGCTGATATAAAAAATGTGGGAGGAAGGGCTGGTGGAGCCATAACCGCAGCAGCCTTTTTAAAGAAATTCGTAGAGAAAAAGCCATGGGTTCATATTGATATTGCAGGGACGGTCTGGACAAAGAAGGACAAGTCCTATATTTCCAAGGGGCCAACAGGTGTTGGGGTTCGTCTCTTTATCGAATTCCTAAGAAAATGGGGGAAATAATTTTTTAAAAAGTTTGACACTCTGTTTTATTGAAGTTATTAATTTATTTATGTTTTAAATTATGCTCCACTAAAGGAGGTGACACCATGGCTCTCAAATTAACCAAAGCACAGCTGGAGGAATATAACGGTACAGGAGGCAAGCCTCCCTATATCGCTTATCAGGGCAAGATCTATGATATGAGTCAGAGCGCAGTATTCAAGGACGGCAAACACTTTAATCATGATTTGGGTTTTGATCTAACGGATGATATACTGAACTCTCCCCATGACGAAGAGGTGTTGGAAAAATTCCCAGTTGTTGGGGAACTGGTTGATTAGTGTATATTTTATAATCCTTTAAACCACAAAAGAATCTCATGGGTCACAAAGAACATAAAGACAAAGCACCTGAGCATATCAGGTGCTTTGTTATCACGGTGAGTGATTCGAGAACAGAAGAGACAGATACGAGCGGAAGACTCATCCAAGATATGTTAAAAGAGAACAACCACGAAGTTGTCGATTATGAAATCATAAAGGATGACCCAGCTGAGATAAAGAAGCTTCTTGAAGGGACTGATAAGAAGAGCGTTCAGGCAATCATCATAAACGGAGGAACAGGTATCTCCAGACGCGACAGCACCTTTGAGGCTGTCTCTTTGGTTTTAGAAAAAAAGATAGATGGCTTTGGAGAAATCTTTCGCTACTTAAGCTACCAAGAGATTGGCTCTCCAGCCATGATGAGCAGGGCCATTGCAGGAACATCAAAAGGACGAATCATTATATCGATCCCTGGCTCTAAGAGTGCAGTCAGACTTGCCATGTCAAAGCTTATCCTCCCTGAATTGGGCCATATGGTTTTTGAGGCGAACCGCTAAATAAGGAATGAGATGATGAAGATAAAAACAAAATTCTTTGCGGGATGTCAGGATATCGTGGGAAAGAGAGAGATAGAAATAGAGGTTGAAGAAGGAACAACCGCAGGGAAATTATTAGAGCGACTTATCAAGGATAACCCCGGTTTAGAATCTTTGGCTAAAAACTCACTCCTATCCATTAATATGGAATATACCTCGCTAGATACTTTACTTAGAGAAGGAGATGAGGTGGTTCTCATCCCACCTGTGAGCGGAGGGGGAGATGTTTGAGATCAAAAGAGACCCTCTTCATGTCGAAGAGGTTGTCGATAAAGTAAGATCAGACTCCTCTGGTGCTATTGCAACCTTTATCGGTACCGTAAGAAATGAATCGATGGGGAAAAAGGTTCTTTATCTTGAGTATGATGCGTATGAAGAAATGGCAATAAAAAAGTTAAGAGAGATAGGAGAAGAGATAAAAAAGAAGTGGGAAATCGATAAAATAGCCGTAACCCATAGGATAGGAAGGCTTGATATCGGTGAAAGGAGTGTTGTTATAGCTGTCTCCGCACCCCATAGAAAGGACGCGCTTTTGGCCTGCCAGTATATCATCAACAGGATAAAAGAAATCGTTCCGATATGGAAAAAAGAGGTATGGGAAGACGGAGAGACCTGGGTAGGAAAACAATAGAATTCAATGAAAAAGAATATTGAATATAAGATTCTGGATAATGGTCATGTAAAGCTTGTCCGGCATATGGGTGGAGATGAAGCAGTCATCAGCGCTGCAAGGAGATGCTGGAGGTCGAAAAGCAAGGGCCTGGAATCTGATATCAATTTAATCAACCATCTGATAAAGAAGGGACACGGAACCCCTTTTGAGCATGCCGTATTTACCTTTGATATCAAATGCCCGCTCTTTGTGGCAAGACAGTGGTTCAGACACAGGATTGCCAGCTACAACGAGGTTTCGCTCCGCTACTGCATCGCCAAAAAAGATTACTATACCCCTGAAAAATTAGACAAGGGTATCCTTAAAAGATATAAAGAGACTGTTGAAAATTCTCTGAAGAGTTACGGCGAACTTGTAAAAAAAGGGGTTTCTAAAGAACAGGCAAGGGCGGTCTTGCCTCTCAGTCTTTATACAGAATTTTACTGGACAATCAATGCTCGTTCTTTGATGAACTTTTTTAAGCTGAGACTTGATAAAAGCGCTCAGCATGAGATAAGGGAGTATGCTAAGGCGCTCCTTAAGATATATAAAAACAAAATGCCGGTATGTGCAAAGGCCTTTTTGTCCAAGCTTAATCTTGATACATAATTACCCCTATCTCGCTTAGGAGGAAAGAGAGAATTGAGTGTAAAATCTGATAGATGGATAAAGGAGATGGCCGAAAAACATGAAATGATAAAGCCCTTTAGTGAAAAACAGACAAGTTCCTGTATATCCTTCGGGCTATCTTCCTATGGTTACGATATTAGACTTTCAGATGAATTTAAGGTCTTTTCTAAAAAAGAAGGGGTCGTTGTTGATCCCAAGAATTTAGACAATTCCCTTTATGCTGACCGTAAAGGTTCGGAGTGTATCATACCCCCAAACTCCTTTGTTCTTGGAAGAACTGTGGAATATTTTAAGATTCCGAGAAACATTATTGCTATCTGTTTTGGAAAATCAACGTATGCAAGATGCGGCATTATAACAAATATCACGCCCCTTGAACCGGAGTGGGAAGGGTATATCACCCTCGCCATCTCCAATACAGCCCCTGTCCAAGCCAAAATATACGCCAATGAAGGAATTGCTCAAGTCATCTTTCTAGAAAGTGATGAGATATGCAAAAGGTCTTATAAAGATAAGGGGGGAAAGTATCAGGCCCAAAAAAAGATTACATTGCCAAAAAGTTGAAAATGTGTTAAGAAGCGTTCATATTTTATAAAAAAGGTGTAAAAAATTTTGAAACAAGGTCTTATAGATTCTTATAATAGAAAGATAGATTATTTGAGAATATCTGTTACTGATAGATGTAACCTAAGATGTGTCTACTGTATGCCTGAAGAGGGGCTGGAAAATATTCCCCATCCTGAAATCCTAAGATATGAAGAGATATTAAGGATAGCCAGAATAGCCGTTAAAAATGGCGTAACCAAGATAAGGGTTACTGGTGGGGAACCTCTCATCAGAAAGGGAATTATCAATTTTATTGAAGAACTCTCCTCCATAGAAGGTATTCAAGACCTCTGCCTTACAACCAATGGCGTGCTTCTTAAGGGAATGGCAGGGGGTCTTTATAATGCTGGCCTGAAAAGAATCAATATAAGCCTCGATTCTCTTAAACGAGAAAAATTTTATGAAATCACAAAAAGAGATCTTCTCCCTAAAATCTTTCAAGGCCTTGAAGAGCTTCAAAAATATCCGATCCGTCCCATCAAAATAAACCATGTGGCGATCAGGGGATTTAATGATGATGAAATCCTTGATTTTGCTAAATTTGCCAGAGAGATGCCATTGCAGGTCCGCTTTATAGAGTTTATGCCCATTGATGGAGATAGATTCTGGAACAGGGATAAATGTATTCCTGTGGAAGAAATCTTTCAAGGAATAGAAAAATTCAAGAGATTAGTACCTATAAAAGATACTCAAAACAATGGGGGGCCTGCAAAGTTATATCGATTTGAAGACGGGATTGGAGAAATAGGATTTATTAACCCCATGAGCTGCATAGAGTTCTGCTCTTCTTGTTCAAGGTTGAGGCTGACTGCTGACGGGCATCTGAGGAGCTGCCTCTTTTCAAATAAGGAGTACGACATAAAAAAACTCCTTCGAGGTGGAGGAGGTGACGAGAATATAAAGGCTTTGCTTGATCAGGCTGTTAGTGAGAAACCTGAAAAACATTATTTGAATGATCATTACCTGAATGATCATCCTGTAAAAAGATGTAATAGAGGGATGTCTTTCATTGGGGGTTAAAAGTAGGCTTCTATAATTAGAACCTGTAAGTACCCTATCTCTAACTACTTATCTTATAGGGAGCGGTTAAATGGTCGATTTGAAAATAAGGAAGTCCCCTCATCCACACATCGATTTTCATACAAATCAAAAAACCTCACTTAAAACCTATACGGGAACAACCTGCTCTCCTCTGAAGAAAGGTCTTCCCAAAGAAATACAATCCCTCTGTCCAGAATGCAAAGATATTATCGAAGCAACACTATTTGAGCAAGACGGCAAGGTCATGATGGAAAAGAGCTGTGCCATTCATGGAGATTTTAAAGATATATACTGGTCAGATGTAGATTTGTATTTAAAGGCAGAAAGATGGGTTTTTGAAGAGGGAAAGGGGGTTATGAACCCAGAAGTAAAAGAGGGGAATCAATGCCCTGATGAGTGCGGACTTTGCAATAGGCACATGAGTCATACAGGTCTGGGGAATATTGATCTGACCAATAGATGCAATCTTCTCTGTCCTGTCTGCTTTGCTAATTCTAAAGCAAAAGGGTTTGTGTATGAACCGTCTTTCCCTGATATCGTAGAGATGTTAGAAATCTTTCAAAGTGAAAGTCCTGCACCATGTAAATCCGTACAATTCTCAGGTGGTGAACCAACCTTATCCCCACATTTTATAGAGGCCATCAAAAAGGCAAGGGAGATGGGTTTTGCTCATATCCAGGCAGCGACGAATGGAATACGTTTTAATGATAGGGACTTTACCCTCAAATGCAAGGATGCGGGGCTCCACACAATCTATCTCCAGTTTGATGGATTCAAGGAAGATATATACATAAAGATGAGGGGAAGAGCCCTTTTAGAAATCAAGCTCAAAGCCATTGAGAATATAAGAAGGGCAAGAATGAAGATCGTATTTGTTCCAACAATCATAAGGGGGTTTAATGACGATCAGGTGGGAGAGATCTTAAAATTTGCTGTTCAAAATATAGATGTTGTCTCAGGGATAGCTTACCAGCCAATAGCCTTTACAGGAAGAACACCTCAAGAGGATAGGATGAAGATGCGTTATACCCTTCCTGACTTAGCTTTTGATATTGAAAAACAAACAGGGCTTTTGAAGGCAAAGGAAAGCTGGTATCCTATTTCCTTTGTATCTCCTATTTCAAGGCTTTTGAGTAGTACAAGGGGAGAAGAAATCACAACCTTAACGTGCCATCCCCACTGCGGTTTGGCCACCTATCTCTTTGTGGATGATGATAAAAAAGCGACTCCTATAACAGACTTTGTCGATGTTGAAAATATGTTCATTGCACTTAATAGATTATCTAAAGAAATCAAAAAGGCAAGGTTTAAATCCTTTTCAAAGATAAAGGCTTTGAATCATATCAAGAAATGTTTCAACAGAGAAAAAGCCCCCAAGGGATTATCCTTTGAAAAATTCCTGTATACGATAGAGGGCCTTATTGATAAGAGGGCAGGAAGAAGAGATGGAAAAGAAAAGACTTTTAAGAGCCTTTTACTTTTCGGAATGCACTTCCAGGACCTTTTCAATTTTGATATCGATAGGGTTAAAAGATGTGTGGTTCATTATGCTGCACCAAACGCCCATCTCTACCCCTTTTGTGCCTATAACTCTGGAAGTACCTTACGCCATATGATTGAAAAAAATTTCTCCAAGGAAATATAGCAGGGAAGTATGATGGACAAAAGAAATAGTAAAGAGAGACATCTCGGGGATGAATGGCTGGATTGGGAAGGCAATCTAGAGGAATATGAATCGAATGTTGATGAAGGAAAAAGACTCTTTATTATCTTTTCAGGCATTGTTCTCATTATTTTTCTGACTGCTACAATTTTTTTCCTATACATGATAACCCCAAGACTGGTTCAGATATCTCCCGCCTTATCCTCTGCGGCTTGGATCATATCTGGGGCTTTGGCCTTTTGTATAATTGGATGGTTTGTTCTCATGGTCCGCTCTGCCCTTACTGAAAAACCCTCCCTTTTCAGCTTCTGGGGTAAAAGGATGTCCATAAATTACTTTATCCCATTAGCCACAAAATTAGGGATGAAATTTGGTATATCAAAAGACAGGATATGGAACTCCTTTATCAAGGTGAGTAACTCCCTGACAAGGTCAAGAAGACAAAAGACTTTTAATGGAAGACTGCTGCTCTTGTTGCCTCGATGTCTCAAGCCCTCTCTCAAAAAAGAGCTCATGGAATTTAGCAAGTGTTATCATTGTGAAATTTCTGTGGTTCCGGGTGGGATGGAAGCAAGAAGGGTGGCATATGATTATAAACCAGAGGCCATTGTTGGCGTTGCTTGCGAAAGAGACCTTTTAGTGGGTATCCAAGATTTTGCCTCAAGGATACCCGTGCTGGGCATTCCCAATCAGCGTCCTGAAGGTCCCTGTAAAGGCTGTACCGTTGATTTGAATCAAATTAAAGATGCCATTGAGTTTTTTACTGGAAAAAAATAAAATGAAATCCATTCTTTATATAGGGAGGCCTTTATGAATAAAGAAATATTTTCAAAAGAAAATACTGATCACTTAATAGAGATATTTTCAAAAACAAGAAAATATTTTAATCATGCTTATGAAGGTTTCTATCAAAACAAGCTTAGCCTCTTAGAAAAGGCAGAGAAAGAATTTATTAGCCTTGGAAAAGATACAAAAGCCCTTTTAAATCAATTCATAAAGATATGCATGCAGGATAAGGAAGAGGATAAGATGTGCAAAGTCATGATTTCTATTTCAGGTCATCTCGAAAGAATAGAGGAAACAATTAAGACTCTTATCGCTACGGATAAAGATATGGTCAAAAGCGGAATCCTCTTTAGCAATAAGGCAGTAAAGGAGATTAGTCATCTTTATGAAGCCTTATATGACCTTTTGGGGAATTTAGCTGATTCGATCAAAACCAAAAATGATGTATTAATAAACAATACCTTGAAAAATATTGATTCCCTGAGAAAAAGCGCCAGCCAATATACAACGGAACACGAAGAGCGGCTTATTTCAGGGGTATGTCCTCCCAAAAGCGCTTATTATTACTTAAAGATGCTGGATTCGCTTATTGAAATCATAAGGCATACAAAAAAAATAGCCCAGGCCTTGCATCCAACTTTTCATCTTACCTAAACCTCTATTAACAAAATCATCCATTACAAATCACTATAAACAGTTTATTTTGTTGACATAAGGGTTTATATTCCATAGAATGCTTTTTTGAATATTTTTTGGATAGTATTTCATAGGGAGATATTATGATCATCACGAAACAGAAACCATTAGATGAGATATTAGAATTTTTAGAGAACCACAAAAGGATATTTATTGTTGGCTGTGGTTCCTGTGCCACTCTCTGCAAGACCGGCGGCGAAGAAGAGGTCCTCCAGATGAAAAAGATACTCGAAAAAAAGGGTTTTGAGGTTACAGGAGATGTGATTCCAGATGAAACATGTCATATCCCTTTAACAGAGAGAAAATTAAGAGAAAAAAAGAAAGAATTGAAAAAGAGTGATGCGATCTTGGTTTTGGCCTGCGGGTCAGGTGTTCAATCGATTTCTCTCACTGCCAAACAACCTGTTTATCCAGGAATCGACTCCCTCTTTATTGGAAATGTTGTGAGATTTGGAAGCTTTGTAGAGCGTTGCTCAGCTTGTGGGAATTGTTATCTTGGAGAAACAACCGGTATATGTCCTATCACATGCTGCCCGAAAACCATTTTAAATGGGCCCTGTGGTGGTGTTGAAGAGGGAAAATGTGAGGTTGATCCTAATATGGATTGTATTTGGATTCAAATTTATGAAAGACTTAAGGAAAAGGGAGAATTGGATAAAATGAAAAAGATAAAATCTCCCAGAAAATATCACCTAAAGAAAAATCCAAACAGCTTGACGATTGATGAATGAAAGGATACTCTAGCATTGCAATCTCTTCAAGAATCGCTAGAATCAAATCAGTTTACCATAACAGCAGAGGTATGTCCTCCAAAGGGAGCGGATGTTAAGGATTTTATAAGCAAAGCCCTTGCACTAAAAGAGAGAGTCAATGCGATTAACGTTACTGACAATCAAAGGGCTATTATGAGACTGGGATCACTGGGGGCTTCCATTATCCTCTTAAATCATAATATCGATCCCATATATCAACTCACATGCCGAGATAGAAATCGTATTGCCCTACAATCAGACCTCCTTTCAGCAGCCGCATTCGGTATAAAAAATGTCCTCCTTCTGACAGGAGACCATGTCTCAGCTGGGGACCACATAGATGCAAAACCGGTCTTTGACCTCGATTCCGTCCAACTCATTGATATTGCCTCAAGGTTGAATCATGGTTTCAGCGCCATAGATAAACCCATCAAGGGAAAGACATCTTTTTTTATAGGCGGTGTTGTAAATCCAGGAGCAAATCCTCTGGAACCTGAGATTATAACCTTTGAGAAAAAGGTTCAATCGGGAGCCAGATTCTTCCAGACCCAGGCTATCTATGACATAGAAACTCTAAGAAGATTTTTAAATTTTGTAAATAAATTCGACGTTTATATATTAGCGGGGATATTAGTGCTAAAATCCGCTAAGATGGCCAGGTTTCTCAATGACAATGTTGCGGGTGTTAATGTCCCTCAAGATCTCATAAAACAGCTCGAGGATTCAAAAGACCCCTTAGAAAAAGGGATTGAAATTGCTGCCGAGCAGATCAAATCTCTAAAAAATATCTGTCATGGGGTTCATATAATGACCGTTGGACAGGAAGAGATTATTAATAATATCCTGGATAAGATAGATTAAAATTTTTAATTTTACCCAAATAACAAACCCTATCAAAAATAAAATCGATATTGTCTCCCTACCTAGTCAAACAGATCCACTATTCTTAAAAACCAGCCTTTACCAACAAAAATAGCGCCTTCTGGACAGAGTTCTTGACAGCAGAAACATCTGATACAATTTCTATAATCTATCTCAACACTGTCTCTTTTCCCTTTTTTGACAGACATCACCTGAGAGGGACAGTTTTCAATACATGTCTTACATAAAACACATAATTTGCCATCAATAACAGGCTTTCTGGTAAAGGCATTCTTGAAATGCCTCCCGAAAATTTTCGGAAGCCCCATTGTCTCTAAGGCTGAAAAATCAGCCATCTTGAAATTCTTAATATCAAATGATCCTAAGGGATCACCATCCAAAATAATATGATCGAGTTTCGTCTCTCCAATTCCTAATCTTTCAGCCATAATCAAAGTTCTTAGTTTATTAACATCTGCCTTTAAAATCTCACAGATAACCCTGTCAATCGCTACACAATCTTCCCCTCCTAAAACTATTCCTATATTTCTAGGTGTACCGCTACCAGGGCCATTTCCCTCCATACCAGTAATCCCATCTACAATGGTTAAAGAGGGATTAACTATCTTGTGTAATTCAACGAGCATGGTAGCAAAGTAATCTGTGTCCCTTCCTGCCATAAAGTGCCACTGTGTCTTTTTCATGCCGACAACACATCCAAAAAGATTCTTTACCGCAAGGGTAAGATACATCTGGGCATGAGTCTTTATCTTTGGCACATTGATTATTACATCACTATCCACCACTTCCTTTGCTATCTCAAACCTTCTAAAGAGATAATTTTGGGGTGTTTTTACAGTTTGAGACTCGCTAAATTCAATAATCTTTCCATCCACCTTCTTTATAAAGGAAAGGAGTCCAATCTTTTTTGCGATTGAAAAGGAACTCCCAATCCCTGGACTGTCTCCGATAATCACTCTGGCTCCTGCATCTTTAACAACCTCAGCTAATGCTTTTATAAATAGAGGATGGGTTGTCACAGCACTCTCAACAGGTTTGTATCTTAAAAAATTAGGTTTTAACAATACCTTGTCACTATTTTTGATATATTTTGATATCCCACCTAAAGAATCTATAACTTCTTCTATTTTTCTCCTCACCTCAAAAAATTTGTAATCTTCGCACTTTTTCAAAACTATCTTTTCTTCTGGCATCTTTGCTTACCTACTTAAATGAAAAAATAAAAAAACTCACTTTGGCTGAATCGATCATAAAATATTAGGCTATTGATAAAAAGAAAAATTTGTATTATAGTTTCTTTATATTACATTTTAATAATTTATAAAATTTTTTAAAGGGGAATTTATGTCACATCTATCAGATTTAAAACTACTGGGATTTAAAAGAGACCCGAAAAAAAATATTCATGAATCCCTTAAATTTCAAAGATCTTATATAATGATTTCGAAAAAGGTCTGGGATCCCAATACAGACATCTACGAAACCCCTGATGCTATTGTACTGAAATTAGAGATTGCAGGGCTAAAGGCTGACGATATAGAAATTATCTCTCAGGAAAATAAACTCATTATAAAAGGAAACAGAAAAGATAGGTCACCAAGCAATAAACAGAGATACCACCAAATGCAAATAGATTACGGAGAATTTGAAAAGGTATTTGTCTTCCCCTTTATAGTAAATTCTGATGAGATAAAAGCAGTATTTAGCGATGGTTTTTTGGAGATAACCATCCCCAAACATAAGAAAAAAGATAGAGAAGAAATCATCATTAAAATCGAGCCCTAAAAGGTGAATGATAATGAAGGAGGCTTTTTAAATGAGTTCTGAAATGTTAAAAGAACCTTCTAAAATTGATATACCTTATCAACTTTCTATTCTTCCCTTAAGAGATACGGTTGTGTATCCCTTTATTATTGTCCCTTTACAAGTCAGTCGACCAAAAAGTGTCCGGCTTATTGATGATGCAATGATTGGGGATAAGATTATTGGTCTTTTTGCCCAAAGGGATAGCAAGACAGATGATCCTGATCTCAAAGATATCTATCAATTTGGCACGGCTGCTCGAATCATAAAAAAATTAAGGATGCCTGATGACAGTATTCAGATTTTTGTTCAGGGAATAGAGAGGATAAGAATCAAAAATTTTTTGACGAAAGACCCTTATTTCAAGGCAGAGATTGAAGAGGTCAAATATCAAGAAGAGAGCGATATAGAAGCATTGGCCTTGGTTAAGAATGTTACCAGCCTATTTGAAAAACTAATATCCATATCTCCCCATTTACCAAAGGACCTGGCTGTATTGGCGATGAACATTGAAGAACCAGATAAACTCTCTGATTTGATTGCAGCTAATCTCGGCATAAAATTGGAAGAAAACCAGGAAATTCTTGAGACCATCAGCCCTAAAGAACGCTTAAAAAAATTAACAGCCATCCTTAATCGTGAATTAGAAATACTGGAGTTAAGCTCAAAGATTCAATCTGAAGTTAAAACAGATATGGACAAGACCCACAAGGAGTATTTTTTGAGGCAACAACTCAAGGCTATACAGAAGGAACTGGGAGAAGAGGATGAAAAAACCGTAGAGATCAATGAACTCAAAGCAAAAATCAAAGAGGCTAAGATGCCAAAAAATGTTGAGGAAGTAGCAACAAAAGAGGTGGAACGCCTGTCATTAATGCATCCCTCTGCCTCGGAGTATAGTGTTGCAAGAACCTATATCGATTGGCTGGTTAATCTTCCTTGGTCAAAAAGCACAACAGATAATCTTGATATCGATCAGGCATCAAAAATTTTAGACGAAGACCACTATGATTTAGAAAAGGTGAAGGAAAGAATTCTTGAATATCTTGCTGTCCATAAACTGAAAAAGGATATGAAGGGCACCATATTGTGTTTTGTTGGACCTCCTGGTGTAGGGAAGACTTCTCTGGGGAAATCTATTGCGAGGTCCATTGGAAGAAAGTTTATCAGAATATCTCTTGGCGGAGTTAGAGACGAAGCAGAGATAAGAGGACACAGGAGAACATATGTAGGAGCCCTTCCGGGGAGAGTCATCCAAGGGATTAAGAATGTCGGCTCAAATAATCCGCTTTTTATGATTGATGAGATAGATAAGATAGGAACTGACTTCAGAGGAGACCCCTCTTCTGCCCTTCTCGAAGTTCTGGACCCTGAGCAAAATAATTCTTTCAGCGACCATTATCTGGATGTCCCCTTTGATCTATCAAAAGTCATATTCATTGCGACGGCCAATATCCTGGACCCCATCCCCCCTGCATTAAAAGACAGAATGGAGGTTCTCCATCTTCCAGGTTATACGGAAGAGGAAAAAATTAAGATAGCCAAAAAATATCTCATACCAAAACAGATAAAAGAAAATGGGCTGAGAAAGAGACAAATCACCTTTGAAGATAAGGCAATATCAAGAATCATCACTGAATATACTCGAGAGGCAGGATTGAGAAATCTTGAAAGAGAAATAGGTTCCATATGCCGGAAAGTTGCCAAGATGGTTGCAGGAGGGAAAAAGAAACCTTTGAAAATAACGCCAATGAAAATCCCCGCATACCTGGGACCTATAAAATTTTTCTCTGAGGTGGCAGAGATGAAGGATGATATAGGAACAGCAACAGGTCTGGCATGGACTCCGAGCGGGGGTGAAATATTGTTCATCGAAGCCACCAAGATGAAGGGGAAAAAGGGTCTGGTTCTCACCGGTCAGTTAGGAGATGTGATGAAAGAATCTGCTCAAGCAGCTCTGAGCTATATCCGTTCCAAGGCTAAACTATTAAAAATAGACGAAGATTTTTTCAATAAATATGACATCCATATCCACATTCCTTCCGGTGCCATCCCAAAAGATGGTCCATCAGCCGGTATCACCATGACAACAGCTCTCGCCTCACTTTTAAGCGAAAGGCCTGTTAAACACAACATTGCTATGACAGGGGAGATCACCCTCAGGGGAAAAGTCCTTCCTGTTGGCGGGGTAAAAGAAAAAGTATTAGCAGCAAAGAGAGCCGGAATCAATCAAATCATCCTTCCCAAAAAGAATAAAAGGGATATTCAAGAAATCCCGAAGAATGTATTAAAAGGGCTGAGTTTTCGGTTTGTTGACAATATGGATTCTGTCTTGAAAATTGCCCTTGTGAATGAAAGGAATGGAAAGTCGAAAACGAAACGGAAATAATTTCTTATTTTAGTAGTTCTTTTGCCTTTTCAACGGCAGTCGTTGCATCCTCAGCGTAAGCATCTGCACCTATCTCATCAGCCCACGCTTGATTTACAGGCGCTCCTCCTATCATGATCTTTACCCTCTCCCTTATCCCTGCCTTTTTTATCTCCTCAATGGTCAATCTCTGGTTAACCATAGTGGTGGTCAAGAGGGCTGAAAGCCCTACGATATCCCCCTCTTCTTTTTTTAAAGTCTGGATAAATCTTGAAGGAGGAACATTTACACCAAGGTTAACAACCTTAAATCCAGAATTTTCCATCATCATCGCCACGATGGTCTGTCCAATATCATGCATATCCCCCAGAACCGTACCTATAATAAAAGTCCCTAGGGGTTTTATATTTTTTTTCTTTAGGAGGGGTCTTATGAGATTGAGACCAGCATGAATGGCCTTGGCTGCGATTAATACCTCGGGAATAAATGCCTCTTGTTTTTTGAATCTTTCTCCTACCCTATGAAAACCCAGCATCAGTCCTTTATCAAGGATGTCGCAAACGTCCAACCCTTCTTCAATTCCGTTCCTGGTTAATCTTTCTACCTCAACTCCATCTCCCTTCTCTACAGCCATAGACAAAAGATTATAATCCATCTCTTTTTCTTCTTATAAACTGAGTTCTCAATAATTTTATATTAATGAAAAATGATTATCCCTGATACTGACTTTTTGGGAACCATCATACAGTATTCCGTGATGGTTATCTCTTTTTTTATATGAGAAAACAATCTAAAAATATCCCTCTGCCTCTCCAAAGGAAAGTCTTTTAACCCTGGGATCAAGGTAAAATCTAATGTACCCTTTTTTGAGACGGTTTTTTTTAAATTCTTGATAATATCCTGAATAGCAACCCAAGACATTGCATCCAAGAGCATGCCTTCCAAATATAACCCTCTCTGTAAAAACCTTGAGATCTCAGACTCTAATCTCAGACCAAGGGTTGCCAAAAAAAATAATCCTTTTTGTCCCTCATTTAATCTTTCTAATAATATGCTATCTTTAAATCTCGCATTATTATCAAATTGAACAATGCCTTTTGAATTTACAGAACTTATCTTCGACACAACATTATATACTGCTGGACTGATTGTCTTCCTTGCGAGGGAGAGAGTATTTTCCCATTCAGGAATCTCTGAAGATGAAAAGCCTTTTTGATATCCAAAATACTTTAATACCTTATTTTCATCTATCTCTATATTGAAATCCTCTAAAACCTTTGTCATAAAAAAAAGAATGACTATAAATTATTCTGTATCTTAGCCGCCTTTACCGTATTATTTAAGAGCATCGTTATTGTCATCGGACCAACCCCACCAGGCACAGGGGATATGGCTTCAGCCACTTTGCTAACCTCATCAAAATCGACATCCCCAACAAGCCTATACCCTTTTTCTGAAGTAGGATCGTCAACCCTATTCACACCCACATCAATAACGACAACCCCTTTTGAAACCATACCAGCAGTAATTGCCTTTGCTCTACCGATAGCAGCTATGAGTATCTCAGCCTCTCTGGTGTGTTTTGAAATATCCTTTGTTCTCGAATGACATATGGTAACGGTTGCATCTGCTCCTTCTTTTTTCTGCATGAGGATCGCTGCAAGGGGTTTTCCCACGATATTACTCCTCCCAACAATAACGACATGTCTTCCCCTAGGATCATAACCACTTCTTAGAAGCATCTGCTGAACACCAAAAGGCGTGCAAGGCAAGAATACAGGTTCCCCTAAAAGCATCTTTCCAACATTTATAGGATGGAAGCCATCGACATCTTTTTCTGGAAGCACGCTGTTCAATATCTTAACCTCATTGATCTGTTCAGGGAGGGGAAGCTGAACAAGGATTCCATTAATCTGAGTGCTTTTGTTTAATTTATTTATCAATTCTAAAAGCTCTTCTTCCTTGGTATTCGCAGGAAGATTATATTCTTCTGAAAATATACCAATCTCTTTACATGCCTTTCTTTTCATCCTCACATAGACCTGCGAGGCAGGGTTATCTCCTACCAAAACTGCTGCCAAGCCTGGTGTAATATTATTTTGAGACTTTAAACTCTCTACCTCTTTTTTAATCTCCCCTCTGATCTCATCCGCAATCTTATTACCATCTATGATTTTCGCTGACAATTCCTTCTCCCCCCTTTCTTTTATACATCAATTTTACCTTCTCTATGAGCCTGAATATAATTCATGCAGTACTCATCTTTGCCCAGAAGGGCGCTGGCTGAAATGATGCTCGCCATTAATCTTTTATCACAAGGATCTAAAATAGCGGCATCAAGACCCTTCAACATCGCCATGACCAAAAATGTCTGATTGAGCTGTTTTCTATCAGGCAGGCCATAGGAAATATTGCTCAAACCACAAACGATTTGAACACCATCTATTGCCTTTTTTATTTCTTCAATGGCATTCATGGCAACGATTCCATTTTGATTATCGACACTAATAGGAAAAATACAGGGATCAATAAAGATGTCTTTTTTATCTATTCCTTCTTTGTTTAACCTCTCAACTAATAATGTGGCTATTCTCACTCTTTGCTCTGTAGTCTTTGGCATCCCTGAATCATCAATACAAAGAGCAATCACCTTTGTATGATACTTCTTGATTACAGGAAGCGTATTTTTAAATCTCTCCTCTTCACCTGTTATAGAATTAATGATAGGTTTTTTATTGTTTTTATAAACCTTAAGACCCTCTTCCATAGCCTCTGGAAGGGGAATATCAATAGAGAGGGGAAGATCCACAGCCTTCTGTACGGTTTCAACTAACCATTTCATACAACTTACCTCTTCACCGACAATTCCCCCATTTACATCTATATAATGGGCTCCTGCCTTTTCTTGATCTAATGCAATTTTCTGGATATATTGAGCATCTCTTTTTTTCACAGCTAAAGCAATGGGCTTTCTTGTACAGTTGATGAGTTCTCCGATTATTAACATATCCACCCTCTCATTTTCTAAAATAGTTTTTTAAAATGAAGAGATTCAAAAAAGATATCCTGATAATCCTTTCTTCCGGCAAAGTTTATATGCTCGATTTTTTCAGCTAACCCTTCAGCAATTTTTCTCATCTCCTTAGAGATTAAAACCAGCTTTGCTCCTATACCAGCAGCGTTACTTAAAAATCTTATCTTTTTTAGAGATATATTTGGTATCAACCCTATTTCTATTCCATTTTCAGGATCAATAAAGTTTCCAAATGAGCCGGTTATGAAAATATTCGATATATCATCAATCCCAATTTTGAATTCTTTAAATAATAACTTTATACCAGCGGCAATTGCTCCTTTGGCTAATTGTATCTCCCTAATATCCTTCTGTAAAAGGTATAATGGTCTTTTATTATATGACTCTTCTTTTTTTGTCAATTGAAAGCCATGGCCTTCTCTTCTCACAACAACCCTTTTTTTGACGTTCCTTGGCACAGCCGCATTCACCTTATCCTGTTTTATTAAACTCCCCTTAGGTGTTATGATTCCCATTTTTAAAAGTGAGGCAATCGCATCTATCATCCCTGAACCACATATGCCTTTAGGAGCTCTATCCCCTAAGACATGAAACTTTATACCGCTTTGATTAGCCTTATATCTATCAATAGCCCCTTTTTCAGCTAGCATACCATATCGAATACTCGCCCCTTCAAAGGCAGGGCCCGCAGCATTAGAACCACACAGTATCTTTTTTCTGTTTCCAAGAATGGTCTCACCATTTGTTCCGATATCAATAATCAAGGATAGATCCTCCCTTTGATAAATCCCTGTTGCCAGAATGGTAGCGAGGGCATCTGAACCAACAAAACCATCAATATTGGGAAGGAAATACCCCTTTATCTTTCTTCCTAATTTTATACCTAACTCTCTTAAACCAAATTCTATGCCTTCCTTAACAGCAGGCTTATAGGGGGATACCCCTAAACTTGAAGGGTCTATACCCAAAAAAAGATGATGCATGGCCGCGTTTCCAACAAAAACACCAGAGTATATATTTGCTCTTGACACCTCTGAATCACTTACCAGTCTCTCAATAATACTTTCTATATCTTTGACAACTGCCTTTTGAAGTTTTTTCAAGCCTTTTAAGTCAGAGGCAAAGTTAATCCGTGAGATGATATCAGCTCCAAAAATCCTTTGACTGTTAGAAGCAGACAATGCCTTTCGTGTAGAACCATCATTTAAATCAACCAGATAACCAGCTAATGTCGTTGTTCCAACATCAAAAGAGAGCCCAAATTTTTTAGAGGTCGTATCCTCTTTTTCGAACGCGATAACCTCGCTATCATGAAGAACAACGGTTACCCCACCATCACTATCTAAAATCCTTTTATTGATACTCTTAGCAATCGATAAGTCTTTTTTAAAAGAAGTTTTCTCTGTCAAGCTCTCTTTAATCTCTGACCATAGAGAACCTTTTTTTTCTATGGCTCTCTTATCTAACCGGATGAAATATTTATTGATGCCACAATCCAAAGATACACGAATGGATTTATCATCTGGAAAAAAATCATGTCTGAAAGAAACATCCTCCCTGAGTAGCCTCACAACCGTATCTTTTTTTAACGTTTTCCTGCATGCCAATCTTATGCCACTCTTCTTTTCTTTCTCTGTCAGAAACCTCTCTTCTATTGAATCAATCCCTAAATTACCTTTCAGAATTTTTATCTTACACTTCCCGCACCAGCCAGCGCCCCCACAATAGCTATTAATAGGAAGATGAAGCTTTATCGCTGCATCAAAGATAGTTTTCTTAGGAGAAAGTTCTATCTCTTTTTTTATTGGTGAAAAGGTAACCTTTATCTTATTCTTCATATCCCCTGATACTCGCTACAATATGCTTTATATGTTCAGGTGTTGTTCCACAACATCCCCCGACCACATTTACTCCTATCTTTAAAAACTCAAGAGACCTTTTTGCCATATATTCTGGGTCCTGTTTATAAATCACTCTATCTTCTTGCATAATGGGCATACCAGCATTTGGTTGGGCAATAAGATAGAAGTCTTTACCCGCGCTTCTCATCTCCTTCATCAGTTCTATCATCTCATCTATTCCTGTCCCACAGTTTGAACCAACGACATCAGCACCAAATTTTGATAGCTCTGACACAGCATCTTTCGGCTCGACTCCCATCATCGTTCTGAACCCATTTTTTGTCTTATCAAATGTCATTGTGGCAATAATAGGAAGTTCACACGTTTTTTTTGCCGCTTCAATAGCAGCCTTTGCCTCTTTTAAATCATACATGGTCTCAATGCAGATGACATCGACACCCCCTTCAACCCCTGCCCTTATCTGTTCTGAAAAAACCTCTACCATTTCAGGATAACTGACTTCTCCAAGAGGCTCGATAAACTTTCCCGTGGGTCCCACAGATAAAGAAACAAAACCACCTTCTGGTGCTGCTTCTTTAGCGAGCTGGGCTCCACAAAAATTAAAATCCTTTGTCTTACTCTCAAAACTAAAATCTTTTAGCTTAAACCGGGTTCCACCAAAGGTGTTTGTTGTTATCATATCACAACCCGCAGAAAAATATTTTTTATGAATTTGTTTTATGATTTCTGGATGGGATACATTCCACTCCTCAGGACATGTTCCTGTTTGCATTCCAGAGTCAAGGAGCATCGTACCCATTGCTCCATCATTTACTAAAACTTCTCTTTCCAATCTTTTCAGGAATGCATGGATCATTATCTTCTCCCTAGTGGCAAATTAATTTATTACTCTAACCCTGTCAATGAATTTTTTCCTTTATAATAAATTAATTATCAAATTAGAAAAAACGATTTTGATCCCTGATATAATCAGAATAAATCCAAATATCTTCTGTAATATTTGGCTCTTTATGCGCTTGACCCTGGACGCGCCAAAGGTCACAAAAATCAAACTGCTACTTATCAGAATCATTAAGGCCACTACATTCACATAGCCCAAAGAATAGGGAGGTAAATAATCGTTCCCCCATCCATTATATATATAGGCCATGGTTGCAACAGTGCTATTAAATGCGATCATCGTACAAGATATTCCTGCTGTCTTGTCCATAGGGTATCCTAGTAATAAAACCATAATGGGGACGGCTATCGCTCCTCCTCCAATCCCCATAAAAGAACCGATAAAACCAATCCCTAGCCCTAATAACAAAATATATTCCCATCTCTTGATAGGGTCCTCTGATGATGAACTGGATAATTTCTTATTTGCAATCATAAGATACGCTACAATTAGCTGGAGAAATCCAAAAGAAACCTTAAGGAAGATACCAGGGCTGTAAGAGGCAGCCGTAGCTCCAATGAGGGAACCCAACATCCCACCCGTTACTAAAGGAGGAATAACCTCCCACCATATATTTTTGTGACGGTGATGGACAAAAGAACCAAGAATAGCTGTTATCATCATGCTGGCAACGGTGGTACCAAAGGTTATCTGAACTACAACCTGAGAGGGAAAATCCATATAGGAAAAAACAGACCATATAAGGGGATTAGTGATAATACCCCCTCCTCCTCCAAACAATCCGGAAAAGAGTCCGGTAAGGATTCCGATAAAAAAGAGAAGAATGAAACTCAAAAAAGAGAACATAGGTGTATTAATCCCTAAGGAAATGCTTGGAAATTATTTAGAATAAATAAGATAAACCTATCCCAAGGCAAGTTTGTCAACAAGCTCCCTTACCGCAGCTACTGATTTATTAAAGGCCTCTTTTTCTTCCTGATTGAATTTTATCTCAATTATCTCCTCCACACCATCTCTACCCAGCTTTACAGGAACACCCATATAAAGGCCTTTGATGCCATACTCCCCTTCGAGGTAAACACAGCATGGCAAAATCTTCTTTTTATCTTTCAAAATAGACTCAATCATCTCTGTTATTGCAGCTGCTGGGGCATAAAAAGCACTCCCTGTTTTTAAGAGCGCAACGATTTCTCCCCCTCCTCCTGCGGTTCTTTCTATAATTTTATCAATTTTGTCTTTGGGAAGGAGTTCAGTAATAGGCATACCGGCTACTGTAGAATATCTTGCTAAAGGAACCATCGTATCGCCATGCCCTCCTAATACAGTAGCATGAATATTTTCAACAGAGACATTTAACTCCATAGCAAGGAATGTTCTGAACCTGGCCGTGTCCAATATGCCTGCCATTCCTATAACCCTGTTTTTTGGAAATTTGCTTATCTTGTATGCGAGTTGAGCCATAGCATCTAAGGGATTGGTCACTACGATTAAAATTGAATCAGGAGAATACTTTACGACATTTTCCACAACCTCTTTTACAATCCCTGCATTCTTAAAGAGGAGGTCATCTCTGCTCATGCCAGGCTTTCTGGCCAAACCCGCTGTTATGACAACAATATCAGAGTCTTTTGTATCTTTATAGTCATTTGTTCCAAAGACCTTAGAATCATAGCCCTCTATAGGTCCTCTCTGGAAAATATCAAGGCCTTTTCCTTGAGGAATTCCTTCCAGTATATCAATCATAACCACATCGCCCAACTCCTTCTCTGCAATATACTCTGCTGTAGTGGCACCTACATTTCCTGCTCCAACGACTGTTATTTTTACTCTCATCTTTTCCACCTCCTAGATGTTTTAAAAACTGAGTTCAAAACAACAAATAAAAATGATCAATCACTCATGTTTAGCGAATATCAATCGTGTAATTTTAAATTCCTAAAAGAACTAGTGAAAGAGCCACCTCACCTGGCATTCATCGCCCTTGTTTAACGTAAAGACATCCTTCGGGATTCTCAAAAGGCCGTTGGCTTCTGACAGCGCCAGGATATGCGCTGACCCGTGATACTCAATAGGAAGAGCCTTCAAAACCTCGTTCTCGAAAAAGAGCCTGACAGGGATAATCTGATCTCTCTCAGCCTTTTTCCGTTTGAAATCCTCTTTCAAAATCGCGCTAAAAAAGGGTTCCTTATTCACATTCCTTCCGGACATCTTATAGATCGCCTGCCTGACGAATAGTTCGAATATCACAAGGGTCGATACAGGATTACCCGGCATACCAAAAATAACTGTTTTATCCGTTAAACCAAAGACCGTGGGCTTACCAGGTTTTATACAGACCTTATGAAATTCTATTTTCACTCCGCAATCTTTTAGAACATGAGGAACGAGATCAAAATCACCTACAGAGACTCCACCGGAAATTAATAACAGGTCATAATTAAGCCCCTCTTTTATCTTTTGGGATAAATCAACTTCTGAATCAGAGGCAATACCTAAGTATTCAGGAATGGCACCAGCGCTTTGAACCTGAGAAAAGAGGGAATAGCTATTGCTGTTTCGAATCTTTCCAAAAGACGGAATCTCATCTGGCTCCACCAATTCAGTGCCGGTAGCCAGAATAGCCACTTTCATTTGATTAAAGACGCGCACCCTCTTTTTCCCAACAGTAGCACATACAGATATATCAGCGGGTCCGAGAACGGTTCCCTTTTTCAAGACAACCTCTCCCTTTTTAACATCCTCACCTTGTCTTATGATATTTTCCCCTTTTTTTACTTGAGTCAGTATCTTAACCTTCTTCTCTCCCTTTTTGCTTTCCTCTGTTTTTTCAACCATCACCACACTATCAGCCCCTTCGGGAACAGGCGCACCGGTCATAATCTTCGAAACCACTCCAGGAACAACCTTTTTTGTCGGAACATATCCTGCAGGAATCTCTTCGATAACATCAAACTGACCAGGACAAAGCTCAGCAATAACAGCATATCCATCCATGGCTGATTTATCAAAAGGTGCTATATCCGTATCTGAAGTTATATCCTCTGCCAGTACTCTCCTCCTAGCTGACATCAAATCCACCTCTTCAATACCTTTTGTAGGATGTGCCTTTTCCATGACAATTCTCAATGCCTCATCAACAGAGATCATCTTCTCCTCTCCTCTATCCAGATATTAGAATTTGCTATATTAACATAAAAGCTTTTCAAGATGTAACCAATTTTTAATTTTTATTGGATTTTATTTTAGACCTGTTATATAGTTAAAAAATAATAATTTTAAAATCCCTTGTCGACTGTTTGAGAAATTTCTAGCTCATATTTTCTAGTTTAATAGCTTGTTAAGAGTTGTGCTTCACTGATAAACATCCTCTCAAGGTCTAATTCTTTATTTATAAACTTTTTTAAAGGTTAAAAAGACAATGAAAAATATAGACTTCATTTTAAAGAGAAGGAGTTGCAGAGATTTTTCAGGAGAACCCCTGAGAGAGGGAGATTTAGAAATACTTTTAGAGGCATTACGCAGGGCACCGTCAGCTGGTAATATCCAGCCCTGGTTTTTTTATGTTGTCAAAAATGAAACAATAAAAAAGGGATTGGCACAGGCAGCATATGGACAGAATTTTTTAGCAAAAGCCCCGGTAGTCTTTGTGGTATGTGCTATTCCCAGAATCTCAGCCACGTCTTATAGTGA